>DASZWV010000229.1:0-4122 GCA_035546115.1 Phycisphaerales bacterium | reverse complement strand
TTGGCGCCCGCCTTGGGCATCGCGTTGTACAGGCTGGCTCGCATACCGCCGGTGGTGCGGTGGCCCTTCAGGCAGTCGAGGCCGTGCTTGGCGGCCTCGGCGCAGAACTGGTCGTCGAGCGCGGGTGTGGGGCAGCGGAAGGTGATGTTCATGAGCGAGCGGTCTTCGGTCCGCGCGTGGCCCTTGTAGAAGCCCTTGGAGCGATCGACGGCGTCGTAGACCATCTTCGCCTTCTCGGCGTTGAACCTGGCGAAATACTCCGTGCCGCCCATCTTGCGGATCCACTTGAACATGAGGCCCATCGCGTAGATGGAGAAAACCGGCGGGGTGTTCGGGCGCGACTCCGTGCTCGCGAAGTGGCGGTACTGGAGCATGACGGGGATGTCGGTTCGGCCGGCCTTGAGCAGGTCGTCGCGGATGATCACGAGGGTCGCGCCGGCGGGGCCGAGGTTCTTCTGGGCGCTCGCGTAGATCAGGCCGTACTTGGCGACGTCGAACGGGCGCGAGAAGATGTCCGAGCACATGTCGCAGACGAGGGCCGCGCCCTGCGGCGGGGCGGGCTCATTCCCCGGGGCGTACTGCGTGCCGTAGATCGTGTTGTTCGACGTGTAGTGCACGTACCGGGGCTTGGCAGAGAACCTGGCCTGCGCGGTGCGCGGGAGCCAGGTGTAGTTGTCGGCCTTGCTCGATGCGCACTCGTTGATCGTGCCGAAGAGCTTCGCGTGCTCGATGGACTGGTGGGCCCAGTGGCCGGTGTCGAAGTAGTCGGCGGTTCCCGATCGATCGGCGGGAAGCAGATTCATGGGGATCATGTAGTTCTGGCTCGTCGAGCCGCCGGTCATGAAGAGGATGTGGTGGCTCGCGGGGATGTTGCCGACCTCGCGGCAGTCGATGAACGCCTCCTCGAGGATCCGGTCGTAGACGGGGGCGCGATGGCTGTGCTCGAGGATGCCGACGCCGGAGTGGCGGCAGTCCCAGACTTCCTCCTGGATCTGGCGGAGCACCTCTTCGGGCATCATGCCCAGCCCCGCGGAGTAGTTCCAGAGCCGTTTCGAGGGGGAGGATTTGGGCGTGGAGGGCGAGATGGAAGCGGGGTGGGAGGCGGCCCTGGTCATGTGCGGCTCCGATCAAAGGAGAGGATAGGACGGGTCGTCGGGCTCACCTGCCGGCGGGAAGGGTGCCCGGGCCGGCGCTCTGTGCCGCGGGGTTCGCCTGGGCGGAGTTCAGCACGTACACGACGTAGCCGCCGACGCCGAGCACCCCGGCCAGCGCGAGCACGATGAGGGCGATCACGATACCGGTGCCACGCTTCATGCGCTCGTCGGCCCGGCTTCGTCGCAGGAGCGCCTCGATCTGTGCATCGTCGAGGGGCTCACCCCCTCGCGACGGCCTCGCGGGATGCCGGATGGGCTCGTAGGCCTGCGGGCCCGCTGGGGGCTGCTCGGGCTCTTCTGGAATCAGCGTGCCCACCGGCTGGACAGGAGGGAGTGCGGGCGTCCTCGGGGCGGTGCCCCCAGACGGGCGGGCTGCGGCGGCAGGCTGGGCCCGCCGCGCCGTGCTCTGGTCGGGGATCAACCGGACCTCGGCCAAGCCCAGGTACTGCCGGTCCTCTTCGACGCCGAAGGAAGCGCCGCAGTGGGTGCAGGCCGCGGCGTTGGGCGATGCGGGCTGGTGGCAGGCGTGGCATTCGCCGAGGAGATTGGCGACGCCGGGGACGTTGTCGGCGCGCATCCAGAACTGGCGCGTGGATGGACCCCGCATCACGGTGTCTGGCGTGATCCGCTTGCGGGCGACGAGCATCTTGACGGTTTCGTAGGAGCAGCCGGGACGGAAGGGATTGGCCTCATCCCGGATCGCCCATGGCCCCATGGCATTCTGGGAGGCTTGTCGCGAGAGCGGCTCGAACAGGCCGCGGCAGCGATCGCACTCCCTTGGGTTGGCCGAGACGGCCCCGCAATAGGGGCAGAGCGTGCCGGCTGGCTGGGGTGAAGGAATGGGTGGGGGGGAGTCGTCCAAGGGGGTTGGGAGGAATCGAGGGGCGAGTTGACCGGCGAACTGCGGGCCACAGAATGATCGCATGAGCATACGAACGCGATCGGGCTGGATGGGAGCCGTGGGTCTGTTTGTCTGGGTGGCTGCCGGCGCGGGCTTTGCGGCGGCGCCGGCGGGCGATGCCGCGGGGGGGCCCGCCAAGGAGAAGCCTGTGGCGATCGTCGGCGAGCACGTGCTGACGTGGTCGGACCTGACGCCGCAGCTTGCGGAGGCGGCGGGGGGGCAGGTTCTCGAAGAGACGACGTTGGGGATCGTGCTCAAGGAGGAGTGCGCGAGGCGCGGGCTCAAGATCGGGGATGCGGAGATCCAGGCCGAGCGGGACCTGCTTGGGAAGATGCTCGCGCAGGCGGCCCACGTTCCGGCATCGGAGGGTGAATCGCTCATCCGGAGCGTCCGTCGCTCGCGGGGGCTGGGCGATATTCGATTCCGGTCGCTGCTGGAACGCAACGCGCAGTTGCGGGCGATGGTCCGCGAGGGAATCGGCGAGCCAGCGATCACGATCACGCAGGCGGACATCGACACGGCGTACGAGTTGAAGTATGGGCCCCGTGTGCGAGCGAGGCTCATCCTGGTGCGCTCGCAAGCGACGGCGGCGCAGGCGCAGGGCTTGATCAAGGGCGGCCGGACGTTCGCGGATGTGGCCGCGGAGCTGTCGGTTGATCCATCGGCGGCGAGGGGGGGGTTGATCGAGCCGGTGAGCCCGGCGGATGCGGACTATCCGGTGGCGGTTCGCAAGGCGCTGGAGGCGCTCAAGCCCGGCGAGGTGAGCGAGCCGCTCTCCGTGACGTGGGGAGACCAGACCGGGTACGCGCTGGTGCAGGTCGTGGAGGGCGTGCCGACTCCGAAGGATGCGCCGACACGGGAGGCGGCGTCGAAGTCGCTGGAACTGGAGATCCGCGTGGTGCGGGAGCGGGCCCAGATGGACCGGCTGGCGAAGCTTCTGCTCAAGGGCGCGGGCGTGGCGGTGATGGATCCATCGCTGAGCTGGTCGTGGGAGGGGCGCGAGAAATAACGCCGGTTTGGGCCGCCCTGCTACGATGGAAATCCGGGTGAATCCGGGCGTGTTGCCCGACCCCCACCGCGAACACCAGGCACCCCTCCGAAAGGCCCCGTCTTGCTCCGCACCGCCCTGCACGAGTTCCATGTCGATCACCAGGCCGTGATGGTCGAGTACGCGGGATGGGAGATGCCGCTCTCGTACAAGGGGCCGGGGGGCGGCGTGCTCAAGGAGCACGAGGCGACGCGGACGAGCGGCGGCCTGTTCGATGTGTCGCACATGGGGCGGGTGAAGATCACCGGGCGGCACGCCCGGCGGCTGCTGGAGCGGGTGTGCACGCGGCGGATCAGCGACATGCAGCCGGGGCAGTGCCGCTATTCGCTCGCGTGCAACGAGAGCGGGGGCGTGCACGACGACATCATCGTGTATCGCATCGATGACGACGACTTCCTGATCGTGGTGAACGCGGCCAACCGGGAGAAGATGCTCAAGCACTTCGAGGCGGTGCGGACGTCGGGCGATCTGACGTGCAAGATCGACGACCAGACGACCTCGACGGCGATGGTGGCCCTGCAGGGGCCGAAGGTGATGGACCTGGTGTCGAAGGTCTCGCGCGAGATCCCGACGTTGAAGCGGTATCGGTTTGCGGTGAAGAACCTGGTGGTGATGAAGCTCATCGTCAGCCGCACGGGATATACGGGCGAGGATGGGATCGAGGTCATCCTTCCCAACGCCGCGGTCGGGATGGGGTTGAAGATCCTGCTCAAGGATGCGGGGATGGATCAGGCGGAGGGGGCGGTGATTCGTCCGTGCGGGCTTGCGGCTCGCGACACGCTGCGCATGGAGGCGGGGATGCCGCTGTACGGCCACGAGCTCGGCGAGGAGATCAACGCGCTCGCCTGCGGCGTGGACTTCGCGATCGCGATGGAGAAGCACACGATGGAGCGGGGCGAGCCGTTCGTGGGGCAGGAGGCGCTGCTTCGCATGCGTGATTCGGGCGGTCCGGCGCGGCGGCTGGTTGGATTCGCCCTTGATGGCAAGCGGACGGCGCGCCAGGGGATGAAGGTGCTCTC
>DASZWV010000228.1:0-1724 GCA_035546115.1 Phycisphaerales bacterium | reverse complement strand
CTGAACGGGAAGGCGACGGAGGAGCAACGGAAGGAGGCGATCGAGCGGGCCCGCGCGGCGGCAACGGCGGGATACCTGGAGAATCGGAAGCGGGCGTTGCTGTCGCGGAAGCTTGCGCCGGAGCTGCTGGCGCGGGTCGTGAGCGTCGAGACGACGGCGGCGCGGCCGGCGTTTTCGGCGGTGAGCCCGCTCGCGGCGGCTGAGAGCCCCGGCGCGGAGAAGACTGCTGAGGACGCGGGCGTGTATCGCACGAGCGGCGTGGAGACGGTGGCGGGGGCATCGGCGAACGGCGCGGCTGGTGCGGGCGGTCGGGGCGCGCCGGTGAAGGAGGGATTGACGGCCGGCGATCAGAGCGAGAAGGCGAGGCTGGAGAGCGATGGGGTGCTCGTGTCGATCCTTGTGGACGACACGACCAGCCGGACGCTCGACGTGCTGCGGGGGCTTGGGGCCCGGATCGAGGTCGTGAAGGCCGAGGCGAGCCTGGTGGTGGCCTGGGTGCCCACGGCGCGGCTGGAGGATGTGGCGATGATTGAGGCGGTGAAGCGGGTGGAGATTGTGGCGGAGTAGACCGCGGGGGTGCCCGGGCGCCGCGCGTTCTCGTCACTTGCCCTTGAAGATCCTGAAGAGCTTGGTCAGGGGGTCGTAGAACTCATCGACGACGCGCTCCTTGAGGGGGATGATGGCGTTGTCGGTGATGGTGATGTGCTCGGGGCAGACCTTGGTGCAGCACTTGGTGATGTTGCAGTAGCCGATGCCGCCGCCGCCGCCCTCGGTGGGCACGACCCCCCCACCGTCGGGCGATGCGCTGACGCCGGTGCCGTCGTGGGCCTTGAGATAGCCGAGGCGGTTCTCGGTGTCGAGGGGGTGCATCTCGAGGGCCGCGGTGTAGACGAAGTGGCGCGGGCCGGCGAACTCCGGGTGCTTGTGGTGCTCACGCAGGACGTGGCAGACGTTCTGGCAGAGGAAGCACTCGATGCACTTGCGGAACTCCTGGACGCGGTCGACGTCGGCCTGCTGCATGCGCCAGGTGCCGTCGGGGGCGTCGGGCTCGCGGGGCCTGAAGGGCTTGATCTGCTTCTTGACGCGGAAGTTCCAGGAGACGTCGGTGACGAGGTCCTTGATGAGCGGGAACGTGCGCATCGGCTCGATGGTCACGGGCTGGCTCGTGTCGATCATGTCCATGCGGGTCATGCACATCAGCCGCGGCTTGCCGTTGATCTCGGCCGAGCAGGAGCCGCACTTGCCGGCCTTGCAGTTCCAGCGGCAGGCGAGGTCGGGGGCCTGCTCGGACTGGATCTGGTGGACGGCGTCGAGGACGACCATGCCGGGGGCGATGCTGGTGGTGTAGTCCTTGAGCATGGACTTTGCCGAGTCGCCACGGTTGATGCGGAACTTCACTTGTTGGCCGGACTGATTGGACATGAGGGTCTCTCGCAGGGGCGCGGGATGGGCTAACGGGTTAGGGGCTGGCCGATCCAGAGCCAGTGGCCGTCGGGATCTTGCATGCGGAACTCGCGCATGTGGTAGTGCGTGGTGCTTGGGGAGGGGGCCTGGAAGCCGGCCTGGGTCACGCGACGGTGGGCGGCGTGGACGTCGTCGGGGTAGAGGTAGCAGGCGTTTTGGGACCTGGCGGGATCGGCGGCGGGGGTGAGTTGGTGCGGGTCGCGCTGGTCGAGCATGAGCCTGGCGGCGCCGGCTTCGAGCGAGCACCAGAGGGGCGGGTC
>DASZWV010000227.1:0-2142 GCA_035546115.1 Phycisphaerales bacterium | reverse complement strand
GGGGGGACCGGTGAACTCGTACAACGACGGCGGCCTGTACTTCGGCCCGCCCGACGCTCCGCGACTGGTCATCCGCGCCGGCGATCCCGCACCCGGCATCCCTGGAATGAACATCGAGTTGATCCCGGGCCAATATGCCCTGAGCCAGAGCACCGGGAAGATCGCCTTCAACGCCTTCTACCTCGTTGCGCCCCAGGGAGCGGTCGCGGGCCAGGGGATTTGGGGCGGTGATGCGTTCAACCCGCATCTGTTGGCCAAGACGGGCGATCCCGTCCCGGAAATGCCGGGATCGCACTTTGGGGAGTTCGTCACCTGGAGCGTCAACGACGCCGGCGAAGTCGCGTTTGCTTCGCAGCTCGACACCGTGCAGGACAGCGTGCTGTGCGTCAGCCGGGCCGACGGCTCACTTCGGGTGGTGGCGCGAACCGGGCAGCAGGTGCCCGGCATGCCTCCGGGCATCGGCTACTGGCGAGTCGCCGACGGCGCTTTTCTCGACAACTCGGGCCATCTGGCGTTCATGGCCTTTCACAACGACCAGTCCCGACCGCCGTCCGAGCGGCGGGCCATCTTCTACGGACCCATCGAGGACCCTCAGCTGCTGGTGTTCATCGGGCAGGATTGCCCGGGGCTGGCTTCGGGGGACACGTTCGCCGACCTCGGCGGCCCGTTCATGAGCGTCTCCGGGAGCGTGATGTTCCGGGGCATTGCGCGGGGTGCGGACATCACCCCGGCCAACAACTTTGGCGTGTGGGCGGGGGGGCCGGGTGATGTGCACCTGGTGATTCGTGCGGGCGATCAGGCCCCCGGGCTGCCGGCGGGGGTGATCGTCAACAGTCTGTCCGGATCGTTCCTCTCGAGTGCGGGTCGATTGGTCGTGCGCGGCCAGATCGCCGGCCCGGGGATCGACCTGATCGACGGCAACCTGATTCCAGACGCTCTGTGGGCCGAGGATGCGACGGGCGCTCTCCAACTCGTCGCCCGCGCGGGAATCCCGATGGAGGTGGAGCCCGGCAACTTCCTCACTCCCCTGGGCTTCACCCTCGCGGGCGAGCGCAGCTACGCCCCATCGCAGTCGCGCCAGTTCTACAACTCATCCGGCCGCCTGCTCTTCAGCGTGGATTTCATCGAGGACGGCTCCGCGGCGCTCTTCACCGCCGACATCACCCCCGTGTGCCGGGCCGACTACAACGGGAGCGACGGGGTCACCGTGGCCGACATATTTGATTTCCTCAACGGATGGTTCGCCGGGGATGAGCAGGCGGACTTCAACGGCGGCGGCCTGTCCGTGTCCGACATCTTCGATTTCCTGAACGCATGGTTCGCCGGGTGCGCCTGATCGCTGCGTTTCGTGACCAGGGCGACGCGCTCAGGTCGGAGGGCGCCCGCACTCGGGGCAGACCGTCTCCGGCGCAAGCCCCGCGCGGTCGTAGCGGCACTTCGAGCAGAGGTTGAGGCGGGCAGACCGCTCTCGGCGCCGGGCGAGGACTTCGAGGCGCCAGGCGCCAGCTGTGAGAACCGCAGTCATCGAGGGCAACGCCCAGATGGGACCCTTCGTTGCCCGGTGCGGCGTCACTTGCGGGGTTCGTGCTTGTCGCCGGGGTGGTCTTTGCCGTGTGCGGGGGCGTTGTCCTTGCGCGCCGCATCCACGATGGCCACGAACCTGGCCGGGTTGCTCATGAGATCTTTCTTGCACCCGTCGCAGCAGAGCCGGATCAGCCGGCCCGCGACGACCACATCCACCGGGCCGCCCATGTCGTCGAGCGCCTCGTGGCTGACCGGGCAGGTCTTGAGCGGGTACTCTTTGCCCTGCGCGGCGATCGCCGCCTTGTCGAGTTCGGCGAGGTGCTTCGCCGGGTCCTTCATGAACGAGGCCTTCTCGCTCTCGTCGCCGACGCGGATGAGGCGGTTGCCGTAGACGAACTCGAAGGGCTTGGCGGGCAGGTCCTTGCCCGTGACCACCGAGGTCTTGAGCGGGTACAGCGGGGCCTGGTCCTTGATGATCGCCTTGTCGAGTTTCGCGAAACTCTCGGCGAGATTCTTCTCGAACTTCGGCGGGCACGCCTTGCAGCAGAATCGCACCTCGCGGCCGTCGTAGAGCTTGACGACGGGCTTGCCCATCGACCCGAGCTCCGCGCCGGAGAT
>DASZWV010000226.1:0-11687 GCA_035546115.1 Phycisphaerales bacterium | reverse complement strand
ATGCGAAGTACGCGAACGGCGGGTACAACACGCAGAACACCATGGACCGTCCGACGATGGACGGGCGGTACAACAACGCGTCGAACAATCCGAACGCGTACGGCAGCGAGAACATGCCGCAGAATGGCCAGATGCCCAACGGGGACATGGCCATGAACGGGATGAACCCGAACAATCCGAACTGCAACCCCAACTCGGGCCAGGGCGGGATGGGGAGCGGGGACACGAACACTCCGGGGATGAACACGCCCGGGTACATGTCGGCGAAGAACCACCGGCCCGGGCAGAAGCTCGAGCCATTCTGGATCAGCATGATCGCGGAGGCGGATCGTGCGGTGTGGGACGATCAGTTCAAGGCGGACCGGGGCATGGATGCGCTGGCGACGCGGACGGCGGGCTCGATGCCGACGATGCGTCCGACCGGCGATGATGGGGCGGAGGGCCTGAGCCACGTGACGTACGCGATGGAGGGCGCGGACTTTGATCCGTGCGTTTCGCGCGACGGGCGGTACATCGCGTATTCATCCACGCAGCACCGGCCGACGTCGGACATCTACATCAAGACCGTCGGCGGGCACACAGTGACGCAGTTGACGGCCGATCCGGCGAACGACGTGATGCCGGCGTTCAGCCCGGACGGGCAGCGGATCGCTTTCTGCTCGAACCGCAACGGGAACTGGGACATCTTCGTGATGTCGGTGACGGGCGGGCAGGCGCTGCAGTTGACCAGCGATGTGACGCACGAGCTGCACCCGTCGTGGTCGCCGGACGGGAAGAAGATCGCGTTCTGCCGGCTGGGCGAGACGTCCGGGCGGTGGGAGATGTGGGTGATGGAGGTCGGGGGCTCGGGGGCGTCGGAGTTCCTGGGCTACGGCATGTTCCCGCAGTGGTGCCCGTTGGCGAAGACCGGCACGGATGGGCGTGATCGGATCCTGTTCCAGCGGTCTCGCGAGCGGGGCGATCACGCGTTCAGCATCTGGTGCATCGACTATCGCCAGGGCGACACATCGAGCCCGACGGAGATCGCGGCGGCGCAGGGGCAGGCCCTGATCAACGCCTCGTGGTCGCCGGATGGAACGCGGGTGGTGTACGCGACGCTGCCGAATCCGAACGATCTGGCCACGGCGAGCGACAAGATGCCGCAGAGCTCGCTGTGGATGACCAACGTGGATGGGACGCAGCGGGTGCTGCTGACCAGCGGGCCGTTCATGAACCTGATGCCGACGTGGAGCGCCGATGGGCGGATCTACTTCGTGTCGGACCGCACCGGTTCGCCGAACGTCTGGTCGATCGGGACGGACCGGGCGATCACGGCGGCGACGGGCAGGCCCTCGGAGAAGTTCTCGAACACGGAGACGGCGCACGCCGCCCCGCGCGGGAACGAGGCGACGACTCCGGCGAACGCTCCGGCCTCGGCGAACACGCCGGCGGCGGTGAGCACGGTGCCCGAGGAGCATGGGTCGTCCGAGGGCGGCGAGCACTGAATCTCAGGGCATGGGGGCCCGGCGATCGGCGGGTAATCGGCGGCTGACAGGCCGCGCGTGCCGATATGGAACCGGGTCTTCGTGCCACAAGCATCGGAGATTCGCCGCGTGTGAAAGCCGGCGGGTCCCTTGGACGTGATCCTTTCGGCGCGGGCGATGGAGTTTGCCCGCGGACTCGGCAGGACGCCATGACAACCGTACAGCCCATGCTCAGACGCGCGGCGGAAGAGGCGGCCACGTTGATGGTGGCCGGGGCTCTGGCCGCGCTCATGCTTCTATCCGGGTGCGCCACGCATCGGCCGGAGCTCCAGGCTCCGGAGACGCTGGTGGCCCCGTACAACGTCCAGGGCGATGTGCTCTGGGCGGTGGCGCCGCTGGCCAACGAGTCGGGCGTGTCGTTCGTGGACACGGGGATGATCGCGGACCAGATCGTCGCGAAGATCGACGAGGTGCGGGGTCTCTCGTGCCTGCCGTTGAACCGGACGCTGGCGGCGATGCGGGCCCGCGGCATGAAATCGATCGGCAGTCCGAACGAGGCTCGTGCGCTGGCGGAGACGCTCGGCGTGGACGGGCTGATCGTCGGGACGATCACGGCGTACGACCCGTACGACCCGCCGGTGCTCGGGATCAAGCTCGCGCTGTTTGCGCGGAACCCGGGCGTGGACACGCCGCAGATGGACCCGCTCCGGCTGCAGTGCTCGTACACGGACCAGGATCGGATCTTCGCGCAGCAGCAGTACCTGACGCGGCCGGTGGCGACCGTGAGCGAGCACTTCGATGGTGCGAACCACGGGGTGATGATGGAGCTTCGGCGGTATGCGCGGGGACGGTGCGAGCCGGACTCGGCGCTGGGGTGGAAATCAGTTCTGCAGAGCATGGACCTGTACACGCAGTTCGCGGCGTACGCCGCGGTGTCGCGCTTGATCGACCAGGAACGCCTGCGTCTGGGAGCGACATCGAGGACGACGACGGCGAACGCGGATCGATCGACGGGGCACTAGTCGGCGCCTTTCCCGGGCCGGCTGGAGCCGGCTTGAGGAAAGACTGCCATGCCTGTGCCGAAATCGGACAAACCAGAACAATCCAAGGCCAAGGGAGTTCCCGCGAGCGTGAGCGTCTCACCGGGGCGGGACCGCGTCACCCTGTGCAAGGGGGTGCACCGGTGGACGTTCTCGTGCGAGGAGGGGGAGGAGCGGAATCTGCTGATGCGGCTGGCGGAGCTGGCGCAGAGGGAGGATGTGCCTTTCGACTGGTTCGATGCGGCCCTTGTGAGCCACCAGTTAAGGAACCGCCTGCTTCCGGGGTTGCAACGGACTGAGTCCCCGGGTTCACCAGCGGGGGCCCTGACAAAGGCCCGAAGTCCAAAGACCGGATAAAGCCGACCCCCGATCGGGCCGAACTTCAACTATCGGGCCTCCAAGTCGCGGCCCCTCTTCGAACGGATTGCCCCCGGTGAGCCACGGATGGCTCGCGTGACGGAGTAACGGATTATGAGCAGCCTTCCACTGATCAACGGGTTCACCAGCTACCTGATGGACGAGCGGCACTTCAGCCATTACACCGCGCGGTGCTATGGCGCCGATCTGCGGCAGTACATCGAGTTTCTGGCGGAAGAGGGGAACATCGAGATCTCGGAGGCCAACGAGCAGAAGGCCTTCGACAAGGTCTCGGCGAACCACACGAGCAACGGGGACGTCATGGGCACGATCATGCCCGCGACGGTGACCAAGCTGATCTGCGACGCCGATCCGGAGTCGATCCGGACGTTCCTGGGGCACCTGGGGACGAAGGAGTACTCGGCGGCGACGATGGCGCGGAAGATCGCGACGCTGCGGTCGTTCTACAAGTGGTCGAACCGTCGCGGGTACACGAAGACGAACCCGATGACGGCGATCCGCACGCCGCGGCAGGCGAAGCGGCTGCCGAAGGCGATCACGGTGGAGCAGATCGAGAAGCTGCTGGCGACGCCGAGCGAGAAGGACGTTCTGGGGCTGCGGGACCGGGCGATGCTGGAGACCTTGTACTCGACGGGGATCCGCGTGAGCGAGCTGGTGGGGCTCAACGCGGAGGACCTGGACGAGCCGGGCGAGTGCCTGCGCGTGCGGGGCAAGGGGAAGAAGGAGCGGATGGTCCCGCTGGGGACGCACGCGATGGGGGCGGTGAAGAAGTACGTGGAGATGATGCAGAGCGATTCGCGGACGGCCGCGTGGTGGAACGGGGAGACCGGCAAGGCCCGTCCGCTGTTCGTGAACAAGCACGGGAAGCGGCTGAGCAGCCGGTCGGTGCGGCGGAAGCTGGACAAGTACCTGATCTCGGCGGGGCTGGACCCGGACATCAGCCCGCACACGCTGCGGCACTCGTTCGCGACGCACCTGCTGGAGAACGGGGCGGACCTGCGGAGCGTGCAGGAGCTGCTGGGGCACCAGTCGCTGAGCACGACGCAGATCTACACGCACCTGACGACGCAGCGGTTGCAGACGGCGTATGACCGGGCGCATCCGCGGGCGGAGTCGGCGTAAGACGGTTTCACCACCGAGAGCACCGAGAGCAGGCCGCGAGGGATCGCGGCCTTTTTCGTGGTCATGGCGCCGTTGGAATCGGCGCGGTGGTCGTGCGTTTCTGCATTGCTTGGCGCCGAGTCCGGCCGGCCGATTGCCTACCGTCGATTCTCTCTCGAGGATCACCAGACTTGCAATCGCCTCCACGGCGTGTGCATCGTCCCGCCGACGACTTGTCTTGGCGCCCCAGCGATCGCCCAACTGCCGCCAGCCCCATCGGGTGTTCAGACGTCGCTCGACATCAGTGCTGATCGAAGGCACGCTCAACAGCTTGGCGAGCCTATTTGGAATCGCCCGCGCCGAGCTCGAAGAGGGAGGCGGCGAGCTGATCGCCGATCTGCTCGGCGGTCTGGGAAGGGTCGATGGGGACGACGGCGCGGAGGACGAACTCGGAGTCGAGGATGATGGCCGCGGCGTCGGAGGTGGGGGCGAAAAGGTCGATGGTGGATTTGGCTTCGGTGGTCCAGAGGACGGCGGGCCAGTCGGGGCCGGCGGCCTTGAGCCTGGCGAGGAGGTCGTCGGGGTTGGGCTTGGCCATGACGAAGACGGGGGCGAAGCCAAACCTGGCGATGTGGAGCGCGGGGTCTTTGTCGGCGGATTTGGATTCGGTGTCGGGCGGTTGGGTGGTTGGGGCTGGCGCGTGGGCCGCGAAGGCCTCGGTGCGGAGCGAGCGGAGGATCCTGGCGAGGGCTTCGGGGTCGAAGCGTTTTTCTTTGGTCTCGTCGGCGGCGGAGGGGAGGGGAGGATCGCGGAGGAAGATGAGGATGACGTGCTCGGCGGGCGTGGCGCCGGCGAGCTGGGCCTTGGCGGGTGGTTGGAGGAGGGCGCCGAGGTCCCAGCCAGTGCCGGCCTGGCCGCCGAGGCCCTGGGTGATGGGCATGTAGGGGACGCGGACGCCGATGCGGAGCGTGCCGGAGTGGGGGCGAAGCTCATCCATGGCGTCGACGCGCTGGCGGCGCGTGGTGTCTATGGCGAGCCGGGCGGGATCGCAGGGACCGAAGGTGGAGAAGTTCAGGACGAGCGATGTCTGCTTTGCGGGGAGATCGATGGTGAGAGTGCGGAGGCGCTGGTTGAGCGTGGTGAGGGAGAGCGTTCCCTCGGTGCACGTGCCGCGGATGGTGCGCTTAGAGGGGTGCTTGGGATCGACCTCGACGGATTGCCAGGTGATGTCGGTGGCGTAGGGCCAGAAGGCGGAGCAGGGGGCGTCGGCGGGGGCGGTCTTGAGGTCGAGCTCGGGGATGAGGATGGGCGGGAGGGCGGCGGCGAGAGACCTGGAGGTTGGTTGGTCGTCGATCGCGGCCTGGAAATAGGTGGCGGGGTCGCGGGAGTGGATGGCGGTGAGCCGGCCGCGGGCGGCGTAGATGCGGAGGGCGCCGAGCTCGAGGGCGATGATCTGGTCCTGGGGTGCGGGCGCTTCGGTGGATCCGGGTTTGGTGTCCGGCGCGGGCTCGGCGGGGCCGGAGAGGTGGACGGAGATCGAGGAGCGAGCGATGCGCGTGCCGATGGCGGGTGCGGGCGCGGGGTAGTGGACCTCGACCTGGATGCGCTCGCAGATCGGGGCGTTGCGGTAGGCGGTTTGGAGTTCGAGGATGGCGTCGTTTGCGCTCGGCCCGGTGGGCGCGGAAGGCGCGGGCTTTTCCGCGGCGGGCGGCGGTGAGGGTGGTGGCGCGTTCTGCGGGGCGGGTGCGGCGCCGGGGTTGGGGGCCGGCGGGAGGAAGGTGCTCGGCGGGTCGAGGGCGAGGGAGGGAGCGGATGCGATGAGGAGGAGCGAGAGCGCGAGGCTTTGGGGAAGGTGCGTGGCCGAGAAGCGTCGATTCCTCGCGGGGTGTCGCATGTCTTTCGCCCCTCCGGGGCTGGGAAGATTCCTGCGGCAACTTCCGTGGGATGAGGCCCACGGCGGGGGAGTTCGGCCCCTCCGGGGCCGGGCTGGACGGTTCATCCGACGGTTCTACCGACGTGCATCGACCCGGGGGCGAGGGCGGCGAGAAGATCGGCGACTTTCCCTCTGCCCGGGACTTCGAGGTCCGGGGCGATGACGTAGAGGGGCTCGAGGACGAAGTCTCGCTCGTGCAGGCGGGGGTGGGGGATGGTGAGGCCGGGCTCGTCGATGATCTGGTCGCCGTAGACGAGGAGGTCGAGGTCGAGCGTGCGCGGGCCCCAGCGGGGCTCGGCGTCGCGGTTGCGGCCGCGGGAGAGCTCGATGGCGTGGAGGTGGTTGAGCAGGTCTCGAGCGGGGAGGGCGGTGTGGAGGAGGGCGGCGGAGTTGAGGTAGGGGCCGCCGGCGTCGATGCCGGGCGCGCCGAGGGGGGCGGTCTCGATGGAGGGGGCCCGTGCGATGAGATCGGTGCGGGGGAGGTGGGCGAGGGCGTCGAAGGCCGCGGCGATGTGGGCGGCGCGGTCGCCGAGATTGGAGCCGAGGGCGATGGCGGCGGTGAATCTCACGGGCAATGGTAGGAAGGGAAAGGAAAAACCTCGCCGCGGGGCGAGGTTTTGTTGGGCGAAAAGTCTGCTCGGAATCAGTGCGCGGGCTCGAGCTCGCGAGCGCGGTGCTGCATCTGGGCCTTGAGGCGGGCGAGGATGCTCGAGTGCATCTGGGAGACGCGGCTCTCGGAGAGGTCGAGGGTGGCGCCGATCTCTTTCATGGTCATTTCCTCGAAGTAGTAGAGGATGACGATGAGCCGCTCGGCGCGGGAGAGGCCCTTGGTGATGAGGTCCTTGACGTCCTTGCGCTGGATGTCGGCGAAGGGGTTGTTCTGGCTCTCGTCCTTGATGACGTCGATCTCGCGGACGTCCTTGGAGCCGTCGCCGGCGAAGCACTTGCGGGTGAGGCTGAAGGTTCCGACGGCGGAGGAGTCGCGCTCGTACTTCTCGAACTCCTCGCCCTGGAGGCCGAGGAGCTTGGAGAGCTCTTCCTGGGTGGGGACGCGGCCGTGCTCCATCTCGAACTTCTGGCGTGCGCCCTCGACCTTGCCGGTGCGGTGGCGGACCAGGCGCGGGACCCAGTCCATGGAGCGGAGCTCGTCGAGGACGGCGCCGCGGATTCGCGGGGCGCAGTAGGTCTCGAACTTGACGCCGCGGCCGAGGTCGAAGGCGTCGATGGCGTCCATGAGGCCGAAGAGGCCGGCGGACATGAGGTCCTGGATGTCGACCTCGTCGGGGAGGCGGGCGTAGAT
Organism: Phycisphaerales bacterium; assembly: GCA_035546115.1. GTDB lineage: Bacteria > Planctomycetota > Phycisphaerae > Phycisphaerales > UBA1924 > UBA4658. Next base: position 4,472 of record DASZWV010000226.1, on the reverse strand, counting down.
GCGCTCGGCGTTGTAGCGGACGAGCGGGAGGTACTTCTCCATGAGATAGTTGCGGATCTCGCGCGTCTGGTTCTTGCGGTATTGCTGCCAGACCTCGCGGATGGGCAGCTTGTCGAGTTTGTTGGGAAGTTTGGATGGTTCGGCGTGCTCGACGGCGAACCGACCGCCCGCGCGAGTGCGCGTGCCCGAAGACGCTGTGCGTGTGCGTGACATGGCCGCTCCTTGACCTCTGCCGCGGGGGCGCTGAGGGCCCTCGCATTGTGCTCGACTCATCGTGCGACGGACCTGGTCGCCATCCGAGTCGCTTGCTCTCGACGCCGCCGATCCATGGCGATGTCAGGCGTGAAGTATAACGACGAATTGGAAAATGCAAGTCCGTGCATTTCCTGTGGAGAACTATGAGGACAACTCGGCGCGATTCTCGGAAGGGGCTCGCGGGGCCGGGGCGGATTGAGTGTTCTTTGCCTGTTTTTCAGAGGCTTCGAGAGCCTCGTTGATGGTGCGTTCGCCGATGGCGCCGACGACGAAACCGACAGCCTGGGCGATGACCATGGCGATGAGCGCGCGAATAAGCGTTGTTTCCGCCGAGTTGTTGGCGAACAGACCGGCGACGATGGCCACCGCGAAGGCGGTGAGTCCGAAACACGCGGCGATGACCTTTGTAGCGACGCCCGGGGCCAAACGGACTCCCTACTTGCGAGAAGAGATTCAAGCCCGCTCCGACGTGGGCCTACCTCGGCAAAGGCGGAGGGCGACTTGAGCCGACAGACGACTTTTTCTCAGTGTTTGTCGGCAGGCTTTGTGGGTTCGGAGGAGAAACCCAGCAATCGCCGAACCAGGGAGAATGCCCCGCCGCGGGAGGGCTGAGGGGCGGGAGGTGTTTGGATCGTGGGCGTTTGTGCCGGTGTTTCGGTGCCGGCTGCCGCGGAGGAACCACGGCGGCTCGGCGGCACGGTGGAGGGGAGGCCCAACATCTTGAGGATGGCGGCGGAGAGGTCGGTGATGCTGTGGGCGGCGGGAGAATCGGGGTAGCCGACCATGAGCGGTCTTTGCGCCCGGACGGAGTCGGGGATGCGCACATCCTGCGCGACGTAGCCGATCATCGGGAAGGAGACGCCGAGGAAACGCTCGGCGGCGCGGCAGATGCGCTCGTGGGTGGCGAAGGCCTCGGCTGGCTCTCGGACCTGGTTGACGACCATGGCCATGCGCTCGACGCAGTCGCCGGCCTGGCCGCCGCTCTCGAGGACGAGGCACTTGACCAGGGCGTAGGCGTCGGCGATGGCCGTGGGTTCGGGCGTGGTGACGAGGAGGGCGAGGTCGGCGGCGTTGACGAAGGCGGTGACGCTCTGGCCGACGCCGGCGGCGGTGTCGATGAGGAGGATGTCGGCGTCGGCGGCGAGTTCGACCAGGCCGGCGACGAGGCGGCGGCGCTCGAGGGGCGTGATGTCGGCCATGCGGCCGATGCCGGCGGTGCCGGGGACGAGGCGGAAGCCGCCGGGGGCGTCGATGGCGATGTCGGCGAGGGAGCGGGGCGCGCCGTCGGCGGGATTGGGGGCGAGGACGTGCTCGAGGCGGGCCGTGGGCATGAGGCCGCAGATGACGTCGGCGTTGGCGGTGCCGAGATCGACATCGACGAGCGTGACACGCAGGCCCTGGCGCGCGAGGGCGATGGCGGTGTTCACGGACATGTTGGTCTTGCCGACACCGCCCTTGCCGCTGGCGATGGCGATGACGCGGGCGCGGCGGGCGGCTTGCAGGATGTTGAAGCGGCCGGAGGCCGAGCGGTCGGCGGGGCGGGGCTGGGGCTGCGGCGCGGGATTGGGGCGATCGGACACGCCCGGACGGGCGGGGGCGGGCACGACGGCGGGGCGCGGGGCGGACCGGGGCGCGCCCTCCATGAGGCGGCGCAGTGCAGCGGCCTGGTCGTTGCGGGGGTTTGCCGAGCGGACGGGGGAGGGCTGGAGGCCGAGATCGTCGAGCTCGGCGTCGATTGCGGCGAGATCGAGCCCGGCATCGTCGGCCGCGCGATCAAGCCAACCGCCATGTCGGGCCGGGTGGGACATTTACATCCCACCCCCCATGCCGCCCGGACCTGCGCGGTGGCCGTTGGGCGTGGTGTATGCGGCGGTGAGGGCCTCGCGCTCGGCGCGGGCGGTGGCCTCGTCGGCGCGGATCTGGCGGGAGATGTCGCGGGCGCCGGGGAGGGAGTTGTCGAGGACCATGCGAGCGAGGCGGGCCGGGTGGCCGGCCTCGATGTCGTCGGGGACTTCCTGTCCGGTGGTGATGAAGGAGAAGGTGGCGTTGAGCTGGCGGGCGACGTTGACGATGACGCCGAAGTTCACGGCCTCGTCGAGCTTGGTGAGGATGACGCGATCCGGGCGGAGGGCGGAGAAGGCCTCGGCCGTGCGCGAGAGCACGTCGGGCCCGGCGATGCTGGAGAGGACGAGGTGGATCTCCTGCGGGCCGGCGGCGTCGATGAACTGGCGGAGCTCGGCGATGCGGTCGGAGTTGAACTGGGAGCGGCCGGCGGTGTCGATGAGGACGACGTCGTAGCCGCGGAGGGAATCGACGGCGGCGGCCATTTCCTGCGGGGTGAGGACGACCTTGAGGGGGAGGCCGATGATGCCGGCGTAGGTGCGGAGCTGATCGACGGCGGCGATGCGGTAGGTGTCGGAGGTGATGAGGGCGACGGACTTGCCGTGGCGGAGCTTGTAGGCGGCGGCGAGCTTGGCGATGGTTGTGGTCTTGCCGACGCCGGTGGCGCCGACGAGGGCGATGACGAGCGGGCCTGCGCCGGGCTGGACCCGGGTGACCTCGGAGACGGGGATGAGGTTGGAGAGGTGGCGGAGGACGGTGGTGCGGACGATCTCTTCTTCCTGCATCTCGCCGGGGGTGAGTTCGTCGCGGACGGCGCCGATGATGGAGTCGGCGATTTCGCGGCTGACGGAGGCCTCGTGGAGGCGCATGTAGTGTCGGAAGAGGGCCTCGGGCATCGCGCCGCCGGGGGATGAGAAGCCCGAGCCGGTGGGGGAGGCCTGGAGGACCTGGTTGACGAGGAGCTTGATGTCGGCGAGTTCGCGGTGGAGGTCGGAGGTCGCGGCGGGTTGCTGCGGGGCGGGCGCGGGAGCGGGCTGGCGCGGGGCCGGTGCGGGTCGCTCGGGGCGGGCCTGCCTCTGGGGCTCGGGGCGCGGGTCGGGGGTTCGACGCTCGCGGACGCTCATGACGATGGGTTCGGGCTGGGGTGAAGCGGGCGTGGCGCGCGCCGGCGTGGCCGTCGGGGGCTCGATGCCGGTTGTCCGCAAGGCCGGGCGAGCCGGCGGCACAGAGGTGGGGTGGCCGGGTGCGGGGCTGTCGGTTGTCGGCCGGGCTGTCGGTTGTTGGGGGCGCACGATCTCCGCGGTGCGGCGGTAGGCCCTGGCGGCGGCGGAGGCGGCGAGGATGGGGGCGTTGCTTGGGCGCTGCGGCTCGACGGTTTCGGGGCGCGGCTTGGCGGCGGTGCGGGTCCAGCCGGGGCCCACGGGCTCATCGGCGGCGGTGAGCTCGACGACGGTCTTGCGGCCGAACCCGAGGATTCCGCCGACGTTGACGGAGCGTGTGTGGAGGATGACCGCCTCCTTTCCGAGGTCCTTTTTGACCTGGGAGAGGGCTTCGGCCATTGACTGTGCGCGATAGGTCTTGAGCTTCATGCTTTGCCGTCCATGGCCGCGCTCGTGTGGAGCCTCCGGCTCGCCGCTGGAATGGAGGTGTCGGTTGATGATGCGATCACGCGATGCCTCCGGCCCCCTTTGCCCCGATGGGTCGCATTGTGGAGAGAGAGTGGTGGATCGTCAAGTCGGAGGAACCGACACGGGAGGTTTTCCCTGTGTGCGGGGAAATGTGGATGCGGTGTGGGGAAAGCGTCATGCGGCGGCGCCGATCGGGACCTGCTGGTTGGGAATGGAGGATGGGGGCGGGCCGACGAGGGCCATGGATTCGATCTCGACGCCCGCGACGGCCTCGTTGTATCCGAGGACGGCGACGGTGGGGAGTTGCGGCTCGAGGAGCTGGCGGACGACGCCGCGGACCTGCGGGGAGGCGAGGACGACGGGCGGGTGTCCGGATTGGGTGACGGGCTTGAGGCCGTCGAGGATCTGCTGGGTGATCTGCTGGGCGACGCGGGCGGGCATGTTGACGACGGTCGCGCCGCCGGAGCGATCGATGTAGGAGTTGATGACATCCTCGAGGGAAGGGTCGAGGGTGGCGCAGACGATCTTGAAGGCGGCGGCGCCGGGCCTGGAGCCCGCGCGGCCCTGGAGCGCCGAGCCGCCGACATCGATGGGCTGGGCGTACTGCTGGCAGATGGTGCGGCGGAGGGCGTGGCGGACGTACTCGGTGAGGACGTCCATGTCCTTGGTCTTGGGGCCCCAGTCGCTGAGGGTTTCGAGGATGGTCTCGAGGTCGCGGACGGGGACGCGCTCGCGGAGGAGGTTCTG
>DASZWV010000225.1:0-3207 GCA_035546115.1 Phycisphaerales bacterium | reverse complement strand
CCGGCTTCGCCCTCAACACCCTCTTCTACGCGGGCCTGGCGTGGGGCCTCTGGCAGGTCCCCCTCGCCATCCGCCGCCGCAGACGCCGACGACTCAACAGGTGCGTGAAGTGCGGCTACGACCGCGCGGGGCTGGCGGCGGTCGCGGCGTGCCCCGAGTGCGGGGAACGGCCAAAGAACCAAGTTTCCAAATGACCAAATTGCCAAAGAGGAGTGGCTTGATTTGGTAATTTGGCCCTTTGGCAATTTGGCAGTTTGTGCATCTGCCAGCCTCAACTCCTCCCCGCCAGCTTCCCCCGGAACGCCATCTCCGTCTTCATCTCCTCCGCCCGCCCCGTATCCACCGCCAGCGGCAATATCACGCTGAACATCGCCCCGCGCCCCAGCTCGCTCTCGACCTGGATCTCGCCCTGCAGGATGATCGTGAGCTCCTTGCAGATCGCCAGCCCCAGCCCCGTGCCCGAGTGCCGCCGCGTGTGCCCGGTGTCGAGCTGCTCGAACTTCTGGAAGATCTTCTTCTGGTCCTCCGCGGCGATGCCCGGGCCGGTGTCGAGCACGCTGATGCGGACACGGTCCTGGGCCTCGGGGCCCTCGCTCCCGCGACCGACCAGCCGCTCGGCCCGGAGCGTCACGCGCGCGACCGGCGTCTTGCCCGCGGCCTTCTCATCCGCCGCCTTCTCGCTGGTGAACTTCACCGCGTTGGAGAGCAGGTTGAAGATGATCTGCTGGAACTTGTCCGGGTCGGTGAGGATCGAGGGCACATCGGGGGCCACCTCCGCGTGCAGCTCCACGCCGCCCCGATCGGCCAGCGGCCGGATGAGCGCCAGCAGCGCCTCGCACGCCTCGCGCAGGTCCATCTGCACGAGCTTGAGCTCAAGCCGCCCCGCCTCGACCTTGGCCATCTCCAGCAGGCCCTCGATCAGGCCCAGCAGCGAGCGGCCGGCACGCAGGATGTTCTCGAGGTAGCGCTTCCGCTTGGTGAGCTTGGTGAGCTCCTCCGGCGCGGCCTGCCCATTGGCCGCGGCCGCGGCGATCTGCTCCTCCTCGCGGCCGACATTCTCGTGCAGCAGCTCCGCGAAGCCGATGATCGAGTTCAAGGGCGTCCGCAGCTCGTGCGAGACGTTGGCGAGGAACTCCCCCTTCATCCGGTTGGACTCGTAGAGGGCCACGTTCCGCTCGCTCAGCTCGTTCACCTTCAGGTCCAGCTGCGCGTTGATCGCGCTGAGCTTCTCCTGCCCGGTGGTGATCGCCTCGAGCATCTGGTTGAACGTCTCGCTGAGCTCCTCGAACTCATCGCCCGTGCGGATGTCCGAGCGGGTGGAGATATTCCCCTCGCGGACGCGCTCGGCCGTCTGCCGAAGCTCGCGCACCGGAGAGAGGATGAGCTTGTTCGTGATGAGGTAGAACACCAGCAGCGCCAGCCCGAGGGCGATCAGCCCCGCGCTGAAGAGATACGCCGTGTTCACCAGCAGCTGCGCCCCCGCCCCCGGGCTGATGCGCGTCAGCACGACCATCCCCGCCAGCGAGCCCCCCTTGGCCTCATCCCGGATCGCGCGCGCGAAGCGATACTCACGGCTGCCCACGGAGGCGTTCCCGCTCGTCTCCGTCACCCACCGGGCCTGGTGGTACTCGTTCACCTCGGCCGCGGACGACCCCTGCGATGAGCCGTCGAAGGCGTTCAGGGCCCGGGCGATGAAGGTGTCGCCGCCCGTGGCGCGGGCCGCTCCCGCCGGCGCGGGCGTCGCCCCCCCACTCACGGCATCCAGCCCGTGCGCTGCCGCCGCCCGCGCATCCGCGAGGTTCAGCCGCACGATCACCGCATCGCCGATCTCATCCTTCGTGGGCGAGGCTAGATCTCCGCTCCCCCCACCCGCCCCGCCGGTCCCCCCACCAGGGGACGGCGGCCTCGACGAACGAACGCCCCGCTCCCACACATCCACCAGTTGCCGCGAGAGCTCCTTCTGGGCCTCATCGACGATCGCGTTCATCCGAAGCCACGGCACCGCGAGCGCGGCGACGATGATCAACACCACCGCCCCGCCGAAGAGCAGCAGACACTTGTTGGCTAGTGAAATCCCTCGCCACATCAGGGCGAGTGTACGGGGCGGCCACGGGCGGCCGTTACGCCCCCCCGCCAACCACCAAACCCCCTCGGGCCACGTTCCGCACACCCGATCGAAGCAAAACCAGACTTCCGGGACATCGATCTCCACAAAACCTTTGCGGTCGTGGGTATTGCGGTGTATTCAGTAGTTTCGGTACCATCACAAGCCGCTGCCGGGGCCACGGCTGCCTTGGAGATTCGCGAGATGCGAGGGATGTGCGGTTCGCTGGCGTGCTTGCTCGTGCTCACGGGCGCGGCCGGTGCGCAAACAGTGGAACTCCGGATCGTCGAGGAAGACTCGGCCAACGCCTCGCTGGTCGTCAACGCGCCCCCAGCGCCCGGCACGACGCTGACCACCGCCGTCCCGCGCGGGAACTACGCCGTCCAGGCGAGAGTGACTCCCGGGCCGAACGGAAACGCGCTGGCCGGGTTCGGTTTCGACATCGTCATCCCAAACGAGGCCGACACCAGCGGGGTCCTCGCGAAGCTTCGCATCAACGCGAACGACGGCACGTACTACTCCGGCGCAGCGACGATCTACGCGGCCGTCGGCGTCGGCGGCATGGCCCGCCCGTTCACCTACCTCGCGGGGATCAACGCCGCGTTCAACGGCTCCATCAACGTCTCCTCCGGCACGTTCACCAACCAGCCCGGACAGCAGGAGATCGGCCAGATCACCGGCTCGACGGCGGGCTCGGCGCTGCTGAGCGTGCCCAACATCGATCCCAACGGCGAGAGCAACCCGGCCACGTGGGCCGGCTACGGCGTCGGCGCCATGCCTCCGAACGGCGCCACGGCCTCGCTGGACCCGGCTCTGGCGGGCCCCTATTTCGCGGCCGGGCAGTTCATCGACATCTACCGGTTCCGGTACACCACGACGAGCTTCGCCGGACGCCAGCTGACGCTCACCCTGCAGCACGTGGGCGCGCAGGTCTTCACCCAGTTCGTGTACAACACCGGCTCGTGGACCACGCAGTCCACCATCGTCGCGCCGGCGAGCATCACCGTGACCCCGCTGACGGTCGCGGTCGCGCCGCCCCCGGGGACGTGCTGCGGCCCCGACGGCTCGTGCCAGTTCATCGCGATGTCGGAGTGTCCGACCGG
>DASZWV010000224.1:0-3956 GCA_035546115.1 Phycisphaerales bacterium | reverse complement strand
TTGGGGGGGGGGGGGGGGGGGGGGGGGGTTGAATCGGGTTCTTGGGTGATCGACCAAGCGTCGCCGGAGGGCGGGAGGGGCACCCCGGCGGCATCGGTGGCCACCAGATGCAGGGGGGTTCGGGGGCGCGGGCTCTGGTTGGAGTCGGACCAGCGGCTCATCGGACAGGACTTATCGGCCCGGCGGGCGACCTTCAGCGAGGGGTCTGGGCCAGCGTGTTCCAGAGGTCGCGCACGACCCAGGACATGTTGGCGTGGGCCTGCGCGGTGGCGGCGCCGATGTGGGCGGTGAGATGGGCGTTGGGGAGGCCGAGGAGCGGGTAGTCGGGGCCGAAGGGCTCCGGGTCGTGGACGTCGATGTACGCGCTGGCCTTCGGGCTTGCGCGAAGGAACGCGGCGAGCTTGGCGGTGTCGACCACGAAGCCGCGCGACGTGTTGATGAAGATGAGGTCGGGTTTGGCGGTGGCGAGGATGTCGCCGACGAGGTGGCGGTTCTCGGGGCGGCCATCGACGTGGATGCTGAGCACGTCGGCGTGGGCGCAGACCTCGGCGAATGAGGCCGGCGTTGCGCCGGAGCGGCGGTCGTCGGGGATGTGGATCAGGTCGTTGTAGATCACCCGCATGTTCATGGCCGCGGCGATGCGTGCGATCGCCGAGCCGACGCGCCCGAATCCGACGATGCCGAGGGTCATGCCCTCGAGCTGGCGGGGCGCGATGTGCCCTTTGCGCAGGTCGCTCCAGGGCTTGAGGTCGAGCGCACGGGTCAGGTATTCGCGCGGGCGGAGCGCATCGAGCATGAAGGCGGTCACGAGCTCGACGACGGCGCGAGTGTTTGCGCCGGGGGTGTTGAGGACGGTGATGGCTCGCCTTGCGCACGCGGCTTGATCGACGTTGTCGAGCCCGACGCCCGCGCGCGCGACGGCGCGGAGCTTCGGCGCCCGGGCGAGCATCGCCTCGTCGACGTTCGTGTATGTGCGGATGAGCAGGGCGTCCGCCTCGGGGAGCAGGCGGGCGAACTCCGCCGAATCGGATGGGGCGCGGACGAGCGTGCACCGCTCGGAAAGCCAGGCGGCGGCCTGGTCGTCGAGCTGCTCGGTCTGGAGGACGAGAATGTCGGGGCGCTGGGGCTTGTGGGCGGGTGCGGGTTCAGGCATTGCCCTTGTCCGCATCGCCCGAGCCCGACTCATCGCCGCCGAACTCCGCGGGCTCGATGATCGCCGACATGGCGCCGAGGCAGCCCGCGATCATGCGGTCGCGTCCGTATCCGTGGATCTGCTCCTGCTTGAGCTCGGCGTGCTCACGGTGCGTGGTGAGCACGACCGCCCGGCCTTGCGTGTCGACCACCTTGGCGATGCGCTCGCCCTTGTGCTCCGGGTGTGCGAACAGCTCCTTCATCATGGAGACGACGTAGTCCACCGTGTGCTCATCGTCGTTGAGGAGGACGACGTTCCACAGCCAGGGCTGCTTGGTCTTCTGCTCGGAGCGCGTGTCGGTCTGGGGCTTGATGGTGCTGCTGGACATACTCGGCAAACTATACGAAGGCAGGGCCTCGGGGAAACTGCTCGCCGCTCATGCGGGCGGTTGTCCGAAAGCTTGCTCGGCGACCTCGATCGCGCGGGCGAGTGCGGCGGCCTTGTTCACGGTTTCCATGTACTCTGGCTCGGGCTGCGAATCGGCCACGATGCCGCCCGCGGCCTGGATGTGGTAGGTCCACTCGCCGGCGGGCGTTCGCATGGCGGTCGGCACGACCATCGTGCGAAGAGCCAGGGCGATGTCCATGTCGCCGTCGAGGCCGACGTAGCCAATGCCGCCGCCGTATGGGCCGCGGCGGATGGGCTCGAGTTCATCGATGATCTGCATGGCGCGGATCTTGGGCGCACCGGAGATGGTGCCGACGGGGAGGGCGGCCCGGAGGGCGTCCCAGCAATCGAGTTCTGGCCGAAGCTCGCCCGTGACCGTGGAACTGATGTGCATGACGTGGCTGTATCGCTCGATGACCATGCGGGCGGGGATGCTGATCGTTCCGGGCACGGCGACGCGCCCGACGTCGTTGCGGCCGAGGTCTACGAGCATCGAGTGCTCGGCGATCTCCTTGGGGTCGGCGAGGAGGTCTTTCTCCAGGGCGCGGTCCTCTTCGGGCGTCGCCCCGCGCCGGCGTGTGCCGGCCAGGGGCCGGTTGGTGACGATCCGTTTCTTCTCCTGCTCCGACGCCCCCGTCGCGCGCACGCGGCAGAGGATTTCCGGGCTGGAGGCGACCAGGATGCAGTCGGTGGCCTGCATGTAGACCATGTACGGGCTCGGGTTGACGGCCCGCAGGGCGCGATAGACATCGAACGGGTCGGCGGGTGAGGTGCGCTCGAAGCGCTGCCCGAGGACGACCTGGAAGATGTCGCCGGCCCGGATGTACTCGAGCGCCCTGCCGACCATGGCGGCGTGTTGCGCGCGCGTCAGGTTGCTGCGGAGCGAGGGCTTGCCCGGCGGGACGGCCACGCCGGGATCCATGCGCCCGGAGGCGAGCGGCTTGGAGTGGGTCTGGAGTTCGCGGACTCGGCGCTCGAGAGCCGCCGCGGCGTGGTCGTAGGCGGCGGACAGATCGGCTTCGCTGGCGCCCGGCGTGGCCTCGAGCAGGCGGATGACGTGGACGAGCTTGTCCACGTGATCGAAGACCACGACGCCGTCGTAGTAGGCCAAGTCGAGGTCGGGCAGGGCGCGGTCATCGGGCGGGGCTTTGGCGGGGTCGAGCTTGTCGGGCTCGGCATACCGGACGGTGTCGTAGCCGGCGAAGCCGACCCAGCCGCCAAGAAAGCACTTTGGGAGCGACTGACCCCTGGTTTCCGGGGGTCGGAGGAGTCGAAGTGATCGACTCATTCGGCGGGGAACATCGAGGGGGTCTGCTTCGTAGGAAGCAACCCCGGATGCGGGGGCGTGCGCTGGGCTTTCGTGGTCTTCTAAGGTCCGGATAACTTGCACGTCATGCCCACGGGCGACCATGCGGATCGCGGGCTGGGCTCCGAGAATGGAGTGGCGGCCCTGGCGCTCACCGCCTTCGACGGATTCGAGGAGAAACGAGGGGGCATCTCGTCGATCAGGAGCAACGAGCCTTCTGTAGGCGAGCACCGGAGTAAGCTGATCGTCGAGCAGGCTGATGCACAGGGGCAGGACAAGTGTGTGGTCCGGGTCGGACTCCCGGGCGGCGCGGACCAGTTGCAGGAGTTGCTCTTTGACCGGGAACGGCATGAGGATGGGCCAGTTTAGAAGCGCGGCGGTGTGGGCGCTGTCGGCTGCGCTGAGCGCGGGCGTTCTGGCGGGACCGCCGGACACCAGCGAGGTCGGGAAGCCGCCCGTTCCCGGCGCGAGCACGCCGTCGGGCAAGGCCGCCGCCGTGGGGGCGGGCGAGGCGCCGAAGGGGCTCGACGCGATCCAGCATCCCGGCCTGCGCCTCGGAGCGCGGGTGAACCTGATCGAGCGACAGTTCGAAGTGATTCCGACGCTGGTGATCGTTCCGGACGAAGCCTCGTTCGTGCAGGCGATCCGCGGATGGCGGACGAAGGACGTTGGGATCCGGTACCCGATCCTGATCGACGACATGACGTGGTCGTCGCGGATGAGGATTGCGCAGTTTGTCCGGGCGTTCAAGCCGCGCAGGATCGTTCGTTGGAGGGCGAGCGGGGCGGAGGCGAACCTTCCGCCCGACCCCGCCGAGTGCCAGGGTCGGCTGGAGACCATCGTCGCGAACGTGTGGGGCGCGACCAGTGCGGGCGGGCTGAAGAAAGTCTGGGAAGAGCGGGGTTTCGTGCCGCCGGGGGCGGTGGTGTGCTCCTTGAAGGACCCCGCGTGGACGGCCGGCGTGGCGCTGGCGGCGTTCCACGGGGAGCCCATCGTCTGGGTGGATCTTCCCGACAGTCCGGACCCGACGGGATATCTGATTCCCGCGCAGGTCGATGCGCTCAGCGAACA
>DASZWV010000223.1:0-20004 GCA_035546115.1 Phycisphaerales bacterium | reverse complement strand
TGGAACACGGCCAAGGGCACGCGCGTCGTGTGGTCCGGCGAGGGCGAATGGAAGATCACCCTCGATGTGTTCCGCGACCTCGGCCTCGCCTTCGCCGCGGCACTGGTGATGATCTACGTCATCCTTGTCGCGCAGACCGGCTCGTTCATGATCCCGGTGGTGGTCATGCTCTCGATCCCGCTCACGATGGCCGGGATCATGCCCGGGTTCTGGCTACTCGGGATGCTCACGGGCAAGACCGTCGGCGGCTACGCGGACCCCGTCTTCTTCACGGCCACGGCCATGATCGGCATGATCGCCCTCTCGGGCATCGTGACGCGCCAGTCGATCATCCTCGTGGACTTCATCCACCTGTCCATCAAGCGCGGCCGGCCGTTCATGGACGCCGTGATCGAGGCGGGCGCGGTTCGCCTGCGCCCGATCCTGCTGGTCGTCGCCGCGGCGATGCTCTCGGCCATCCCGATCACGATCGATCCCATCTTCTCGGGTTTGGCCTGGGCGCTGATTTTCGGACTCATCGCATCGACCGTCTTCACGCTCTTCGTCATTCCGCTGGTCTACTGGATGCTGTACAGGAACGTGCCGGGGCACGGGGTCGCGCCATCCGAAGAGGCGTAAGGCCGACCGCGTAGCCGCACGCTCATAAGTCGCGGATTCTGGGAACCTGTCGCGGGCCCGCCGCCTCGAACACATGGCCGCCGGGCGTCCGGCGAACATGACGTTCGATGCGCTCAAGGAGACCCGACGTGAACACCACCTCGATCAGCGAAACCGGATCCCGCCCCCGAGCAGCAGCCGCGGCCGCGCCCGCGCAACCCAGTCCCCAGGTCATGCGTCAGACGCAGGCTCTGATGGGTGCCGTGCTTCTCGCGGGAACCGCCGCCGCGTACTTCGTCAACGCTGCGTGGATGGTCGTACCGCTCATCGTGGGCACCGGCCTCGTCTTCGCGGGAGTGTCCGGCAAGTGCCCGATGGCCTCCCTCATCGCCCGCATGCCGTGGAATCGCGCCGCCGAAGCGAAATCGTGCTCGAACGGTGGATCGTGCTGCCAAGGCCGGCCCAGCTGATCCACACAAGGTCATTCGCTCATCGCACCACCGCCACCCCGAAGGACCCCACGCTATGAATCACACAGACTCCGGAACGCTCCACCCCACCGCCGCAACATTCAAGCGCGAAGTGCTCGAGTCCAGTCTCCCGGTCATCGTGGACTTCTGGGCTCCGTGGTGCCCGCCGTGCATGATGCTCAAGCCCGAGATGCAGCGGCTCGCGCTCGAACTCGCCGGCAAGGCCAAGGTCGCGTTCATCAGCGTTGACGAGGAGCCGGACCTCGCCGGGATGTTCCGCATCAGCAGCATTCCCACGGTCATGATCTTCATGAAGGGCAAGCGGGTGGACGGTTGGACGGGCGCCGCGTCCCGGGCCGCGATCGTGGCCAGGCTGCAGAAGCACCTCGCCAACGGATGAGATCTCGACCGGTGTGCCGCGGAGACTCATTTCACGAGTCTTGAAACCTCCGCCAGCGGTTCTGGCTTGATCGCCCGGTCCAACCGATCGGGGCGTGCAGCGGTTGTTCGCGGCTTGCGAGGGCGTCCGTCGCAGTCCATTCGAACGCGTAAGACAGAGCCCGACCACCGCCCTTCTCCCCAACCTTGTTTCACGGACAACCCAGTGTCGAATGTACGCGGTCTTGGGGTGAAACCCGCGACTCGCTCGGTGCATCTCTCGCACTTCCCCTGTTCGACGTGCCCAAGCCGACCCTCCCACCCCAACGCGCTCGTACAAGCACCATGACACACATGAACAGCGCGATGATCCGCGATCTGATGCCGGAGGACCTTCCCGAAGTGGTGATGCCCGCCTGTGAGGCGCGACCGATCCTCGAGGGCCAGACCGCGATCGTCACGGGAGCGTCCTCGGGAATTGGGCGCGGCATCGCCTGCGCGCTGTGCGCCGCGGGCGCAAACGTGATCGTCAACTATGTCGCGTCGGAATCGGAGGCGGAGGAGGTCGCGCACCAGGCGACCCGCGACCACGCGCACTGCGGCAAGGCCGTGTGCGTCAGGGCCGATGTGTCGGACGAGTCGCAGGTGACTGCAATGTTCTGGCGCGCCATCGACCAGTTCGGCACCGTCGACATCCTTATCAACAACGCGGGCCTGCAGGAGGACGCGTCCATCGAGAGCATGACCCTGGCCCAGTGGAAGAAGGTGATCGACGTCAACCTGACGGGACAGTTCCTGTGCGCCCGCGAGGCGGTGCGCGAGTTCAAGCGCAGGGGCGTCCGTCGTGGCGTCTCCTGCGCCGCGGGCAAGATCGTCTGCGTGTCGAGCGTGCACCAGGTCATCCCCTGGGCGGGCCACGTGAACTACGCCGCCAGCAAGGGCGGCGTGATGCTCATGATGAAGACCATCGCCCAGGAGGTCGCGCCGTGGCGCATCCGCGTGAACAGCATCTGCCCGGGTGCGATCCGCACGCCGATCAACCGCGCCGCGTGGGACACTCCCAGGGCCCTGCACGACCTGCTCAAGCTCATCCCCTACAAGCGCATCGGCGAGCCCGACGACATCGCCCGGCTGGCCGTCTGGCTCTGCTCCGATGAGGCCGACTACATCACCGGCGCGAGCCTCTTCGTCGACGGCGGCATGACGCTCTACCCCGGCTTCGAGGCGGGCGGCTGAACGCCCGATGCCCTCGTTCACCACCGCCGCGAGCGCCTCATGGAAGGGCGATGCTGGCCGAAAGACCCTCGAACCCGCCGCGAGAACCGGTCGCTTTCGGATCCGCCCGGGCGTTGCCGATGCCGCGCGGCCATTGGCGACGCATCAGAAGATGATCTCGAACGACACGCCGACGATCAGGCTCGGCGAGGCGTGCCCGCGGAAGTACCGGTCGTCCTTCCCGAGATCGACGGTGAACTCGCGGTAGATGTTCGTGCCGATCCACGCCTCGAACCGAGTCGACGCGTGCGGAACGAACTCCAGCCGGGCCGTGATGGGGATCTGCCGATCGCGGAACACGGCCCGCGCCCCCGGGTTCGAATCGTTCAGCCGATAGTCGCGCGTCTCGTACGCCGCATCGAACTTGATGCACCACGCCTCGTTGATGTCGTACTCGAAGCGGATGTTGTTCCCCTGGCTGGTGATGCGGGTGCGCTCGTCGAGCTTCCACTCCAGCCAGAACGCGGGCAATACCTCGATGTAATCCTCCAGACGCGTGCGCGCCCCGAGCCCCAGCCGCAGCGTGAGCGTCTTGTCCGGCCGCCAGATCACGCCCCCGAACCCGCCATAGGTCGTCGAGTGATCCGCGCCGAACTGCCCCGCATCGATGAGCAGCCCGCCCACGAACACCCCCCAGTGGTCCGTCATCTTCGTCTCAACGTTCGGCGCAAACACGATCTGCTGCACGTTGCGAACGCGCGTCGACCCGCCGGGGAACACGCCGTCCGCATCCCGGAACGAATACTCCGACACCTCCCAATCCACCGGGAACGAGATCTGCAGGTCGTGCTCGGGCCCGAAGATCAGGTTCCCGGCCAGCGCCGCCCGCTGCACGCGCACGCTCCCCGGATCGCCCCCCACCGCCGCACGCGTGGCGAGCTCGTACCGGCCGTCGAAGGGAAACACCACGTCCGGCCGCTCGGGGATCGAGTCGCGGTTGTGCACGAAGTGCGGCGGCACAGCCGCCGCGGGGGTTTCCGGCCCGGGCGGGGGCGTCAGAGACAGGTCGGTGGATGCGGAGATCTGCGGCGGTTCCGCGGGAACATCGGTCGCCGGCCAAAGATCGAGCGCCCCGGCCGTGGCGGCGGCCGGAACGCTGAGCACGGAGAGGCAGGCGGCGGCGAAGGTCTTCTTGGTCACGTTGGATTCCTGGTGGCGGGCCCGCTGGTCGAGACGCGGGCGCGGAGTTTAGCAGAATCCAGTCCGACGGGGTTTGCGGAATACCATTCCCATCGGCGCGTAAGGGTTTTGGATCGGTTCGGGGAGCTTTGCGCGGAGGCCTCGATGCAGATCGCCGTCGCCATCATGCTCGGGCTGGGATTGAGCGCCGCCTGCGGCCTGCGGGTCTTCGTGCCGATGCTCGTGCTGTCGATTGCCGCCAAGGCCCACCTTGTCGACCTCTCGCCCTCCCTGGCCTGGATCGGCAGCACCGAGGGACTCGTCTGCCTCGGCGTCGCGACCGTCGTCGAGATTGTGGCGTACAAGATCCCTTGGCTCGACCACGCCCTCGACACGATCGCGTCGCCCGCGGCCATCATCGCGGGCGCGATCGTCTCCGCAAGCCAGATCCACGCCATCACCGGCGTGCACCCCATGGTCCAGTGGACGTGCGCCATCATCGTCGGCGGCGGCCTGGCCGGCCTGGTGCAGACCGGCACCGTGGCGACGCGGGCCGCGAGCACCGTCATCACCGGCGGATTCGCCAACCCGATCATCAGCACCATCCAGAGCGTTGCCTCCATCGTCGTCAGTGTGCTGGCGGTCGTCGTACCGATCATCGGGGCCCTGTTCGCCCTGTGCGTGGTGGGCGGCGCTGTGTTTCTGGTCTCCCGATGGCGAAAAATGCGTCGCAACGCGGCCGTGACCGACACCTCGCTCCGGCTTCCCCGGGATGTCCCCCAGGGGCTCACGGACCGTGCCCAACTCAAGGCGTAAACTCCTGCGCGCATGCGGGGTGAACGAGTTCATCACGGTCTCTGGATCGGGCTGGGTGCCAGCCTGCTGATGCACACCGGTGCGGGGTTCGTGGCCTCGTCGATCTCCATGAGCCGCGGCAACACGACGCCCCTCGCCGCCGGGTCTCTCGACGGCGGGGTGCTGGCGCTCGATCTGCCCAGTCCGGAAGTGACGCCTCCCCCGCCCGACGATGAAACACTCCGTCGAATGGAGGAGACGCTCCCGCCGGAGAGTCCGCCCGCGCCGGTCATCCCGCCGACACCCCCGCGCCCGCCCCGGCTCATCCTCGGCATCGAG
This sequence comes from Phycisphaerales bacterium, assembly GCA_035546115.1. Lineage (GTDB taxonomy): Bacteria > Planctomycetota > Phycisphaerae > Phycisphaerales > UBA1924 > UBA4658. Next base: position 15,031 of record DASZWV010000223.1, on the reverse strand, counting down.
AACTCCGACCAGATCACCGAGAACTGGCTCGGCTCCGCCGATCCCACCCCCCACGCGGCCAAGCTGTCGGATGTCAACCAGCCGCAACTCGACACCAACCCGGGCGATCCGGGCAGCCGCGCCGGTGCGAGCGCCATGGGCCCCGTCGGCCCCATCGCCCCGGAGCTCATGCCCTCGCCCGCGCAGGCCAGCATCCCCGAGAAGCACCTGAAATCCCCGGAGATCAAGGCCCGCGAAGGAGCCTCCGATGGCGACGACCAACCCGTCATCGGCGGCCGCCCCGATGACCGCGGCACCGCCGAAAAGACCACCCAATCCGCCCAAGGCGGTCAACCGGATGATGCGCGCGACCCAACGCTCCCCGGCCCCGCATCCCGGCCCAAGGGCCACGCCGACAAGGGCTCGGAGAACGGCCCCGACGAGCGAACCGAGAACGCGCGGCCGTCGCGCCCGGTCAGGGCCGTCAAGCCCAGGCCCGGCTCCGAGGGAGACGCCAGCGAGAACATCGCGGGCACGCCCCGCCCACCTGGCAAGCCAGGCGACAAACCCGCCAACACGCCCGCCGCCGAGAGCGCCGCCGCGGGCGAGGCCTCATCAAGCCCCGGTGGCGGCGGCGAGCACGCGGGCGAGAAGAGCGAGAAGGAAGCCGACGCTTCCTCGACCGAAAAGGCGATCGACATCCGCCCCGGCCACCCGGCCGCGGCCCAGGGCCTCGACATTACCACGAAGCGCCCGTACTTCACGCGCCTCACCTCCGTCATCGCCTACCCCGGCAACCCGCTGCTGAAGGTCACCTTCAACGCCAAGGGCATCGTGACGAACGTCGTCCTCGTCGAATCCAGCGGGTTCAAGGACGTCGACGACCCCGTGATCAACGCGATCTACGAGTGGACGGCCAAGGGCAAGGCCCTGGCCGAACTCACCGCGGGCGATCCCAAGGCCGGGATTACCATTTCCGTCAGGATTCTGCTGCGATAGCCGCGGAAAGTCGGATACTCGGTCTGGAGGCGCTCCTTGGCGAGTCGGAACCCGCACAGCACGGCACGCAGCGCCCGGACGCTCCCGCTCATCGCGGCCCTCATCGCCGCGGCGTCGCTCGCCCAGCAGTCGTCCACACCCTACCAGCCGGTCGATCCCGGGAGCGAGGACGTCGGCCCGCTGCGGATCAGCAACCGCCTGCTCCCGGCGGACCTTCGCGCCCCCACGAGCTTCGAGAAGGTGTACCGCGTGCCGGGCGCCGCCTCGGGCGTGCCCGGCCTGGACCAGGGCGATCGGTACGCGCGCATCTCCGGCGGCGTCACGGCGCTCTTCCCGCACTCGGAATACCTCCAGCTCCGCAAGGGTCCGATCGTCGTGATCCCCGCGGGCACCGTGTTCTACATCGGCGGCCTTCCCCGCGGCATGCTCGCGGCCCCCGCCGCCGCGCCCATCGGCGCGACGTTCGCCTCCACGGCGGCCTCGCTCCGCGTGGGCGGCCTGGCGGGCGCGGAGCAGCACGTGGGAAGGATCGACCTCCGCGTGCACACCGGGGAGCCCGGGGGGGGCGGCGATGCCTTCGTGCGGATCCACACCCGCCCCGACGCCCCGCGGCCGCCGGACAACATCCTCGCGAGCGACCTGTACCGCCGCCAGCGTCTCCGGCAGATGCTCATGGCCGCGGTTCAAGCCGGCGAGCACGCCGACTGAACCGCATCCCGGCCGCGGATGAGTGCGGGCGCGGCCTCCCGGCATCGCGATACACTCGGGGCGGACAAACGTGGAGGTTTCCGCATGGCGTCTCGAGTCGATCGTCCTTCCCGCACCCTTGCCGGCCTCGCCGCCGCCGCCCTCATCGCCACGGCCGTGCTGCTCCCCGGCTGCCTGGTCAGCTCGCAATCCCACGAGTCGTACACCGGCACGCAGGTCAGCGAGGCGACCTTCGACCAGATCCAGCCGGGCGTGACGACCAAGGCCTGGATCGAGGGCACGCTCGGCCAGCCGAGCAGGAAGACCCCGCTCGACGATGGGGGCGAGGTCTGGAAGTGGTCGTTCACCAAGGTGAAGCAGTCCAGCGGCGCGATCCTGTTTATCTTCGGCGGCTCGAGCACGACCACCACCGGCGGCTCGGTGTACGTCGAGTTCGGCCCGGATGGAGTCGTCCGCAAGGCCTGGCGCGCGGAGTGATGCTCGATGTCGGATGTCGGATGTGAGATGTACGATGTGGGATGTACCAGAGGGGTGGCACTGGCGGCTTGTCCGCCAGTGGTGCGCGCGGGGATGCGGCGAAGACCCGCCACCTGATATTCTCAGCGCATGAGGCCCCACCCCAGAATCCGCAAGACGATCAAGTGGGGCGGCGCGGCGGTGACTCTGCTGCTGGTGGTGGTGTGGGTTCGAAGCGAGTACGTGATCGATGGTTACTCATGGCGGCACGGCGACATTCACACCGAAGCGGGTGCGCTCCACCTGCTGTATTGTCCCAAGGGATGGTCGGTAAGCGGTCTCCGTCACGACCCCGTGTACGATCCACCGGCGCCCCCCGACTGGGGATGGAGATCGGAAGCACGTGTGCTGTCGCAACTCTGGGTGCTCCCTTTGTGGATGCCTGCGACATTGGCGTTCGGCGCGGCGAGCACAGCTTGGCGTCTTGACACGCTCGCCCGCCGCCGCGCCTGCGGGGGGCTCACCCTCTGCCCGAAGTGCAACTACGACCGCGCGGGGATCGCGGCGGATGCGAAGTGTCCGGAGTGCGGGGCTCTGCCGGTGGCCGGAAAAACTTCCTCGCACGGCTCCGGCGCTCCCTCGACGGGCGGAAAGACTTCCTAGACGTCCGGAGAGGCTCCGCCGCACGCCGCCGGCGCTCTCTCGCACGACGCCGGCGCTCTCTCGCACGCCGTCGGCGCTCTCTCGCACGCTGTCGGCGCTCCCTCGACGGCCGGAAAAACTCCTTCGCACGGCCGCGGCGCTCCATCGCCGGGCGGCGAAGCTCCGCCGATCGCGGCCCGCGGCATCCCGCGGCGGTTTTTATCCGGACCGGCGGGAATCCGCGGTTTTCTCGGGCGTTTTTCTTTCTCGGACTGGAGTCGCGCGGGCCCCGCGTCGATCGCGTGTGTGCCGCCGCGCGCGTGCGCCTCGGCTTCGTTCAGGTTCCATCACCCGGGGCAGAGCGAGACCAGGAGCCCGAGTATGTCAACAGTGTTTCCGAAGAACATCATCGATCAGATCACCTTCTGCGAGGCGCACAACGAGGTGTGGGCCTCGGCGGGGGCGGCGATCGGCGTCGCGCCGAGCGCCGTCACCGCGCTGACCACCGCGACCACCAACGCGAGGAAGGCCTACAACGATGCGCAGGCGGCCCGCGAGGCGAGCAAGGCCGCGACCGTCAACCTGCACTCCATGGCCTCGATCATGGCGAGCCAGTGCACCGTGCTCATCGCGCAGATCAAGGCCTTCGCCGAGGCGCAGGCCGTGCCGATGGATGTGTACACCAAGGCGCAGATCCCGCCGCCGGCCGCGCCCACGCCCGCCCCCGCGCCCGGCAAGCCGACCGACTTCGCCGTCGGCCTCAACCCCGACGGGTCGGTGAACCTCTCGTGGATGGCGAGCGACTCCGCGGCCAGCACCGGCGCGTTCTTCAGCGTCAGCCGCAAGCTCCCCGGCCAGTCGGGGTTCATGGGCATCGGCGGCGCGCCCGGCTCGACCAGCGAGTCGCGCAGGTGTTCCTTCACCGACGCCACCGTCCCCGCCTCGGCCGCCGGCCAGGGCGCGCAGTACATCGTCCAGGGCTTCCGCGGCACGCGGGTCGGCGATGCCAGCGACGCCGTGACCGTGCAGTTCGGCGTGGATTCGACCGGCGGCGCCCAGTTCACCAGCGCCCAGCTGAAGATGGCGGCGTGAGAAAACAGCAGATCGCAAATCAGCAAAGCAGCAAATCAGCAAAACAGCAAATCAGGAAAAAGGCAGCCCCGAGGCTTGTGCGGCTCGGGGCTGTTCATTGGGGGGGTTTGCTGCTTTGGTGATTTTCCGCTTTGCCGCTCTCCCTCCTACGCCCCGGTCTGCTGCGGATCATGCCCGGCGATCGCCCCGCGCATCGAGGTGTCCGCCTGCACGTTCTTCATGCGGTAGTAGTCCATGATGCCCATGTTCCCCTTGCGGAAGGCCTCGGCCATGGCCTTGGGCACCTCGGCCTCGGAGAGGACGACCAGGGCGCGGTTCTTCTGGGCCTCGGCCTTGAACTCCTGCTCGCTCGCGACGGCCAGGGCGCGGCGCTTCTCGGCCTCGGCCTGGGCCATCTTCGAGTTCGCCTCGGCCTGCGCGTACATGAGCTTGGCGCCGATGTTGTCGCCCACGTCGATGTCGGCGATGTCGATCGAGAGGATCTCGAAGGCCGTCCCGGCGTCCAGGCCCTGCTTCATGACGGTCTTGGTGATCTGGTCCGGGTTCTCGAGCACCTCCTTGTGGTCGTGCGCCGAGCCGATCGTGGAGACGATGCCCTGCCCGACGCGGGCGATCACCGTCTCCTCGGTGGCCCCGCCGACGAGCTGCCGCAGGTTCGTGCGGACCGTCACGCGGGCCTTGACCTTGAGCTGGATGCCGTTGGCCGCCACCGCGTCGATCGTCGCCCGCGGGCCGCGCTGGTCCGGGCAGTCGATCACCTTCGGGTTCACCGACGTCTGCACGGCGTCGAGGATGTCGCGCCCGGCGAGGTCGATGGCCGTCGCGGTGCCCCAGTCGAGGGTGATGTTCGCCCCGCGGGCCGCGATCAGCGCGCTGATGACGTTGGGCACCCTGCCGCCCGCGAGGTAGTGCGTCTCGAGCTGGTTGGTCGAGACCGGCAGGCCCGCCTTCACGGCCCGGATGCGGCTGAAGACCACCGTCCGCAGGTCCACCTTCCGCAGCCGCATGCCGATGAGCTCGGTGAACCCGACGGGCGCGTTGGACGTCCACGCCTGGATCCACAGGGCGCCGAAGTTCAGCAGGACGAACAGCAGGATGATCGCGATGATCGCCCCGACGATCGCGACCCCCCAGACGACGTAGTTCACCGGCTGGCCCGGACCGGTCTGCGCAAGCGTGATCAGTGTGTTCAAGTGCGTGCTCCCACTCGCGGAATGGCCGCGGTGGAGAGAGTATACAGAAAACCCGCGGCCGGCGCGCCCGGCCCGCCCGCGCACCGCTCATCCCGGCCCATCGGCGACCGCCCCCGCGGCCGGGCGCGGGTCCGGCCGCGGCTCACTATGATTGCCGGCACAACGAGGAGATACCGCTTTGGAGTCCATGCTTGCCTGGGGTCTGGCGCTGCTCGCCGCGGCGCTGCTGATGATCGTGCTGGAGATCTTCATCCCCTCGGCGGGGCTGATCTCGGTCACGGCCGGGCTGCTCGGCTTCGCGGGGATCGTCTGCCTGTTCATGCACAGCGTGACGTGGGGGTTCATCGGGATCCTCATCGTGCTCGTGATGGTGCCCGCGATCTTCATCGTCGGGTTCAAGATCATGCCGGCGACGCCCTTCGGCAAGAGGCTGCTCTTCGGCGAGAGCGGCAAGCACGAGCCCGTGCTTCCCGAATCGTCCCTCAACCGACTCGACGGCCTCGTGGGCGCCGAGGGCGAGGCGGTCACGGACCTGCGGCCCGTGGGCACGGCGCGCCTCGAGGGCCAGCGCATGGATGTGCGCTCCGAGATCGCCTTCGTTCCGGCGGGAACCAGGATCCGCGTGACCGGCGTAGAGGGCTCGACCGTGCGCGTCCGCCCGCTGTGAATCGGCCGCTACGCCGCCGGGGGCTTCTCGGGCACGGCCTCGACCGTCACGCGGAAGGCGTTCGCGGCCGTCACGCGGACCGGCGCGCCCGCCTCCAGGAACGCCCCCTCGGCCACCGCATCCACCAGCCGGTCCCCGATCTGCACCCGCCCGGCCGGGCGCAGCGGCGTGATCGCCGAGCCCACCATGCCCACCGCGATCGGCGAATCCTGGGCAAAGGCCTGCGCGTACGGTGAGGGCGCGCCCTCCCCATCCTCCGGCGTATCGCTCGTGAGGATCAGCCTGCGAAGCACCGGCACCTGCGGCAGGTATCGCAGCAGGAAGCCGATGGCGATCCCCGCCAGGGCCACCGAGACAAAGACGCTCGCGAAGGCCCAGCCGATCTGGCCGCTGTCGCGACCCGCGCCGGGGAACACGTTGCCCATCGCCGGACCGACCAGGAACGTGCCCACCAGCCCCGCGAACAGCAGCAGCACGCCGACCACGCCGAACACGGCCATCCCCGGCGTCAGGAACATCTCCACGCAGATCAGCCCGATCCCCGCGACGATCGCCAGCAGCGTCCACCACCCCGCGATCCCCGCGAGGATCGGCGGCAGCACCAGCCCCACGAGGCAGACCGCCGCGATCGTGCCGGGAAGCGCCAGGCCGGGATGGGTCATCTCCACGAACAGGGCGACGAGGAAGACCACGATCAGGAAGATCTTGACGGGCAACTGCGCGAGGAACCTCGCCGTGTGGTCCGCCCAGTTCTCGTTGAGCCGCACGACGTTCTTGGCGCCGAAGAACGCCTTGAGCTCATCGTCGGTCCGCACCTTCTGCGTCGCCACGCCATAGTCGAGCAGCTCGCGCTCGTGCAGCGTGAGCACGCCCTGCCCGTCGGAGACGTACCGGATCACCTTGTACTTCCCCTTCTGGTCCCGGGCCGTCAGGTCCGGACGCTCGCTCCGGGGCGCGTTCTTGGTGCTCAGCTCGTCGTTGACGCTGTTGATCAGCTCCTGCGAGTACTTGCCCGCGGGCGTGAAGTCCGTCGCCTCGGGCTTCCGCTCCGGCGAGGCTGCGGCGTTCGCGCGCATGTCCGGCTTGTCCTTCGGGTCGAAGGCCCCGGAGCCCGAGCGGACGTCCGGCGACAGGCGGTCCTCCTCCGTCGGCGCGTGGCCGACGGCCACCTTGAACTGCTCGGGCGTCACGAACAGCCGCTGGTGGCTTTCCGGATTCTCGACCAGCCACAGCTCCACGCCGCGCCGCACGAACCCCTGCACCATCATCTCGTCGTAGTGGTTGCGGCGCGCCGAGTCGATCACGTCTGCGATCAGCGGACCGGAGAACTTCTCACGCTCATCCTTCGGCAACGCCTCGAGCAGCCCGAGCTGGCTCAGGCGGATCGGGATGGCGTCGCCGAGCACCGCGCCGTCGGCGATGACGATCTCGCGGCAGGACAGCGAGATCACCGCCCCGCCCGAGTACGCCATCGGGTTCACCCACGCCACCGTGTTCGAGATCGGGCTGTTCTTGATCGCCTGCGAGATGAGCAGGCACGCGATGATCTCGCCCCCGGGCGAGTTCACCTCGAAGCAGAGCGCATCGGCCCCCGACTCCTTGGCGACCTCCATGCGCCGCTTCACCGAGCGCAGCGTCCATTCATCGATCGGACCTTCGACCGTGATGACGGCCACGTTGTTCGCGGCGCGCCCGGAGGGAACGGCGGTCGGGGCGCTGGTCGCCGGAGCGGGCGGGTCGGCGCTCACGACGCTCGTCAGCGTCAGAAGCAGCAGCGAGGCGATGCCGCACAGCAGCGACAGCCCCCGGAGCAGCCGACGACGGCCCGCCGGAGCCGGCCCGGCGCCCCCGGACGCCGAACCCTCCGCATCGATGTTCAAGGTGCCGGGCATCCCCGAAGTATAGAACGGCGCGATCGGGCTACGATGACTCTCGGGTGATGGAGTCCACCCCGCAAACCGCTCGCGAGCGCCGCAAAGCCCGCGCGCCGATGACTCCTACCAGTGACCAGCGCCGGAGCCGTCCGAAGCGCGCGGGTAGGAGTCTGACCCATGCTCAAGATGCTGCTGATCTTCCTTGGCTCCGGGGCGGGAGGCCTGCTGCGCTACCTCGTGGGCGGCCTCGTCCAGAACTGGTACGGTCCCTCCTTTCCGCTCGACACGCTCCTGATCAACGTGACCGGCTGCCTCGTCATGGGCTTCCTCGCCGCCGCCTGGGCGGGCGGCGAGGGACCGGTGATGGTCTCGCCCGAGACCAGGGCCGCGGTGCTCATCGGCGTGCTCGGCGGGTACACGACCTTCTCCTCGTTCGGGCGCGAGACGCTCGCCCTGCTCAACGATGGACAGTACTTCCGGGCCGGCCTGTACGTGGTTCTCAGCGTGGCGGTCGGGCTGCTGGCGGTGTGGGTGGGAGCGATGATCGCGCACAAGGTGTACCGATGAGCAACACGACCCCATCCACGCCCGGCCTCCAGCACGGCAAGTTCGATCCGCCGATTTGCGCCCAGCGCCTCACGGCCTATCTCGGCGAGGACGACAAGCACGGCGGCCTCCCCCTCTACGAGGCGATCGTGCGCCTCGCCCGCGACGAGCACATGGCCGGCGCGACCGTGCTCCGCGGCCCGATGGGCTTCGGCGCCGCCAGCCGCATCCACACCGCCAAGATCGTCCGCCTCTCCCAGGACCTGCCCGTGGTCGTGCAGATCGTGGACACGCCCGACAAGATCGCGGCCTTTGTTCCCAAGCTCACCGGCATGATCGGCGGCGGCCTGGTCACCATCGAGGACGTTTCCGTCGCCGCGTACCACCCGGGATGAGTCTCGCGCCCGCTACGGACAACCCGCGAACCACGCGTTCAGGAAATCGAAGATGTCCTGCACGGCGATCACGCCGTCGCGGTTGAAGTCCGCCGCGGCCGCGCCAGCGAACCAGCCGTTCAGGAAGTCGAAGATGTCCTGCACCGTCAAGCCGCCGGTCCCGTTGTAGTCCGGCGCGCACGGCACCGACCTCGTCCACGCGCTGGCGGGCACCACCACCTCCGTCCCGTTGAGCGGCTTGGAGCGCACGATGAGGCCCGCGCCGCCCCCGTTCTCGAAGAACTCGACGCGGATGTGGTGCCGCCCGGCCTTCAGGCCGATGTCCGCGCCCACCTTCGTCATGCCGTGCAGGCCGTCGTTGCTCACAAGCAGCGTGTTGCCGACGTAGAGCTTCGAGCCGTCGTCGGACTCGGTGCTCAGCGTGTACAGGTTGTCCGCGGGCACGCTGATCCACGCGTCGTACACCGCGCCCACGGTGTCGGCCCGCCCCGAGTTGGAGAAGTTGCCGTTGGTCGAGGCGATGTTGATATCCGTCGCGGTCGTCGTGAGATACGGCGTCAGCGTCGAGAACGTCGGCACGACCGAGGGCGCCGCGCCGCTGCTCAGGTCGTAGAACGACACGTTGAGCCCCGAGGCGCTGAACGTCGGCGGATCCGGCACGCGGAACGTGGATGGATCGAGGATCTGGATCGTCACCCCGGCCGTCGAGGTCGTCGCGCTCCCGTCCGAGAGCGTGTACGTGAACGAGTCCAGCGCGTTGACGCCCGATGGCGGAGCGTAGATCAACTGGTCACGCCCGCCCGGCCCCGTGCCGACCGACCGCGTGATCGTCCCGCCGCGCGTGCTCGTCGCGCTGAAGCTCTGGATCGTCATCGCGGCCCCGGTGGAGTGCCAGTCGTTGGCCAGCACGTCGATCGTGATGGGTGCGCTCGGCGTCACGACCGTCCCCGCGTGGTCCGGCACCGCGTGGCACAGGCTCATCGACCCCACCGTGAACGACCCGACCCACGTCCGCCAACCGCTGGTCCCCTGGTACTCTCCCACCGTCCAGAATGTCGTGTCGTCCACGGGATCGACGGCCACCGAGTAGTAGTCGCCCCAGCGCCCGCCACCATCCGCATCCCCCGTCTTCACCACCGTCGGCACGCCCATGCGACCCGCCGGGTCCGCGGCCCGCCGCCCCGCGATCGCCGCCGAGACACGCGACTGCGCGCTCGTCGTGCCGACGGACATGCCCACGTCACCCGCGGCGTTCACGCCGATCGCGGGGAACACCGTCCAGTTCAGCCCGCCCGCATCCACATCTCCCGATTGCGTCCGCGTCACCGTCCCCGAGGCCGGCCACGACCCCGTGTTCAGCTCGTGCCACCGCGCGACATTTCGCCCCCCCACCGCCGCGTTGTGGCACACAAACAGCCGGTTCACACCCCCGACGTTCCGCCACATCGGCATCGTCATCCCGGCGTTCGAGACGTTCGATCCGTTGACCGTCGGCGCATCGCTCGCCCCGTTGTACGACGGCACCGTCACGTTCACGCTCGAGAGCGTCGGCGTCGTCAGCGGGTTGTTCACCGCGTACACCGTGAGCGTCGTCGAGTTCGCCACCGTCACCAGATACTCGTTGGACGGGGCGGTGCTCCCCAGGCAGAGCGCGGGCTCCACGACGTACCCGCTCGCCGTGCGGAGCGTGTTGTACGTCGCCGTCGAGCCCGAGAGCATCGAGCTCTTGTCGAACACGCGGAGCCCGAACCCGTAGTACCCGGAGCTCGGATTCAGGCCGAACAGGTTTCCCGTGACGTAGTAGGCGTTCTGGTCATAGCCGATGCCCGGAAAGTCCCACCACGCCGTGCTCGTGCCGATCGTCAGCACCGCGTCCGTCCGGTACTTGTACCACGTGCCGTTCGGGTCCGAATCGTCGGAGATCGCGATGTCGATCCACGCCTCCGTCGTGCCGTAGGTCTCCAGAGACACGATCACGAATCGCTGCGCGAAGTGGTCGTAGAAGCACTTGGTGTCGAACACGAAGCCCCCCGCCCCGAGCGGTTCGAAGAACCCGGGGCTGCCCGAGCTGTCCAGGGCGAGGCTGAACGTCTGGGTGCCCGCCTTGGTGTAGAACGCCACCTTCGAGTTCACCGTCACAACGACGTGGTTCGGCCCCACCGCGAGCGTCGGGTCCGGCGGCACCCATCCCGTCGCCGTGATCGCCGGGAACACGTTCGTGACGTTCGTCCGCCCCTCGTCGAGCGTCTTGCCGGCCACGAGATCATTCGGCGCGCCGCGAACGTAGGCCCGCTCTTCCATCTCCTCATCGTCCCCCTCGGGAAGCCGATTCTCGACGAGGGCCCCCACGCCCGGGAACAGGTCGTCGGGCCTCTGCGGGATTGTGCGCGTGTCGATAATGCCCGCCGAGGCAAAGCCGCGAACCGGGGTGTTCTCCTTGGTGACGTCGGTCACGCCCAGGCGAGACGGCCCCGGCGGCCGGATGGCCCGAACATCGGGACCAAGCGGAGCCCGCGTGGCGTGCGGGCCGGAAGGCGCTCCGACGCACCCGCACGGCGCGACAGTCGCCGCGATCGCCAGAACCAGCCAGCCAAGCGTCCGGACGACCTCGCATGGTCGCGCATACCGCGTTCGAAGCATGACGATCTCCAACCCCCGTCGCGGGGGGTCGGGAAAACATATCACGAATCGATCGTTGGGGCCGCCATTCCGCACCCACACGGGGAAAAAGCGGTCATTCACATGAGACGGCGCTCGTGGGAGCCCGGCCCCGAGAGCCCGCCGAGTTTCCCGCCATCACTGCGGGTGGCAAAGATCCTCTTCCCCCAGCAACCGGAACTCCTTGCGGCGCAGGATCTGGCCCGCCAGCGTGGCGTCGTCCACCGCGATCGCGACCGTCGGTGCGTGCCCGGGGCAGTCCAGAAGCGGGTAGGCAAATCGGATGTTCAGCTCGGCTCCCAGCAGGTACAGGCACAACCGCTCGAGCGTGTGGTTCTTGTTCAACTCCACCACGAGCAGGTTCATCTCGCTGTAGGGGATCTGGTGGCGGGTGAGCACCAGCCTCGCCTCGTGGGCGTTGGTGCACAGGAGCCGCACCACGGCGTGGTCCGAGGCGTCGTGGACGCACACCGCGACCAGCCGCACCGCCGAGTGCTCGAACGTCCTCAACAGCTCGTGCAGCTTGCCGACCCGGTTGTCGAGAAACACGCTGAACTGCGTCACCGTCGGCGGGGCGTAGCCCTGGGTGGTTTCGATTGGCGTTGACGCCTGCGACATGCCTGTCTCCGTGGGCCGACGGGGGAGGGTATCACACCCCCGGGCCCGGCCGCAAGCCGGGCCGGCACGCCTCGGATCTGTGGTCGCTCCCGCCCCGAAAACCCCGGCCTACGCCGAGAAGCTCGAGCCGCACCCGCACGTGCTGGTCGCGTTCGGATTCTGGAACACGAACCCGCGCCCCATGATCTCGTCCTTGAAATCGATCGTCGTGCCACCCAGGTAGAGCAGGCTCTTCGGGTCAACGATGATCTTGATCCCGTGCTGCTCGAAGACCTCGTCCGTCTCCTTCTGCGTCTCCGTGAGGTCGAGCAGATAGGAGAAACCCGAGCAGCCGCCGCCCTTGACGCCCACCCGCAGGCGGATCTTCTCGGCGTCGAGCTCCTGCTGCTGCACGATCGACTTGATCTCCCGTGCCGCCGACTCGCTCAGGATGATCCCGGTCGTCTGGGTTTCTGGGGTGGTCGTGGTGGCTGCGTCGGACATGGCTGGACATTCTCCTTGCGGGCGCTCCTGCCCCTCAATATATTCTACGAGAGCCGGATCGGCGGGTTCGATCAGTGGGCCTCGGCGTGATCGTGGTCCTCGACGGGGATGCCGTTCTTGGTCTTGTAATCCGCGATCGCCGCCTTGATGGCGTCCTCGGCGAGGACCGAGCAGTGGATCTTGACCGGCGGGAGGCTGAGCTCCTCCACGATCTGGGTGTTCTTGATGGACGCTCCCTCGTCGAGCGTCTTGCCCTTGAGCCACTCGGTCGCGAGCGAACTCGACGCGATCGCCGAGCCGCACCCGAAGCACTTGAACTTGGCGTCCTCGATGACGCCGCTCCCCGGGTTCACCTTGATCTGCAGCTGCATGACGTCCCCGCACTCGGGCGCCCCGACCAGCCCGACGCCGACGTCCTTGCGCTGCTTGATCTCCGCCTGCGTGCCGAACGAGCCCACGTTGCGCGGGTTCTCGTAGTGCTCGATGATCTTCGGTCCGTATGCCATTGGTTTCCCTCCGTCGCTTCGTCACTCGGTCGCTTCGTCGCTTCTCAATGATGCGCCCACTCGATCTTGCTGATGTCGATCCCTTCCTTGTGCATGTCGTAGAGCGGGCTGAGCTGACGCAGCTTCTTCACCGCCCCGATCACCCGCTGGATCGCGTAGTCCACCTCTTCCTCGGTCGTCCACCGCCCGAGGCTGATCCGCAGCGAGCTGTGCGCCAGCTCGTCCCCCACGCCCAGCCCCTTGAGCACGTAGCTTGGCTCCAGGCTCGCGCTCGTGCACGCCGAGCCGCTCGACACGGCGATGTCCTTCATCGCCATCATCAGCCCCTCGCCCTCCACGAAGCCGAACGACACGTTGGCGATGTGCGGCAGACGCCGGTCCGCGTGCCCGTTCACCTGGCACGAATCCAGCTGCGACGTCACCGCCTGCTCGAACTTCTTCCGGAGTTTCAGCAGCCGCTCACCCTCGCGGTCCATCTCCCGCATGCAGATCTCGCACGCCTTGCCCAGGCCGACGATCCCCGGCACGTTCAGCGTGCCCGATCGCATGTTCCGCTCCTGCCCGCCCCCGTCCTGGAGCGCCACCAGCCGCACCCGCGGCTTCTTCCGCCGCACGTACAGCGCGCCCACGCCCTTGGGGCCGTAGATCTTGTGCCCGCTCATGCTCAGCAGGTCGATGTTGTCGCGCTCCACGTTCGTGGGCATCTTGCCCACCCACTGTGTCGCATCGGTGTGGAAGATCACGTCCTTCTCGTGGCACAGCCTGCCGATCTCGGGCACCTCGTTGATGGTCCCGATCTCGTTGTTGGCCCACATGATCGTGACCAGGATCGTGTCGGGCCGCATCGCCGCGCGAACCTGCTCGGCGCGGATAATCCCATCGCGCCCCGGCTCGAGGAAGGTCACATCGAACCCCTCCTTCGCCAGCCGTTTGCACGGATCCAGCACCGCCTTGTGCTCGATGATGTTCGAGATGATGTGCCCGCGTCCGGCGCTCCCCACCGGCGCCTTCTCGTACATGTTCGCGACGCCCTTGATCGCGAGGTTGTTGCTCTCGGTCGAGCCCGACGTGAAGATGATCTCCTTGTCGCTCGCGCCGAGGAGCGCCGCCACCTGCTCCCGAGCCTTGTCCACGACCTCCTCGGCCCTCCACCCGAACACGTGATTGCGGCTTCCGGGATTGCCGAAGTTCGTCGTGAAGCACGGAAGCATCGCCTCAACCACCCGCGGATCGCAGGGAGTCGTCGCGGCGTGGTCCATGTAGATAGGCGTTTTGACTGTCATCAATCGGTCTCTGTGATTTAGAATCAATCGAATCTGAATTTCAACAAGGCATGGTATGGCCGACGGCCCCAAACGGCCATTTCCGGATCTTATTGGGGGTTATCCCGCCGCCTTGGCATCGGCAGGACGCGAATACGTCATGGACAGCCGGTTGCCCTTCGCGTTGTACTCGACGCGGGTCATGTATGCCCGCATGAGGAGCAGGCCGCGACCGGTGGGCAGCTCCAGATGCTCGTCGAGCGTCGGGTCCTTCACCTTCGATGGGTCGAAGCCCGGCCCGCGGTCCTCGACGGTCATCTGAACCTGGGCGGGGCCCACGGAAAACTCGAAACGAACGGGCGTGTCCTTCGGCAGGTTCTTGTGCCCATGACGAAACGCGTTCACGAGCGCCTCCTCGAGCGCGAGGCGAACCGCGAACTGGGAGGCGTCCGGGTACGCGAACCGCGTCAGCGCGCCCATGAGCGCCCCCTCGGCGCGTTCGATGTCCGCACGCTGATTGGTCAGGTGCAGCACTCCGGACTCAGGCTGGGAGGATGGTGGCGGGTTCATCCGGGCATGCCTGGCGCTGTTACACGGTCGCGGCGTTCGTGGCCGCTACCGCACTCCCCGCCCCCACCGCCCGCACCGCCGACGCCGCCCCGGTGATGACGCTCACGAGAAGCTGGCCATCGCCGCCTCGGTCGTGTCGTGGATCTGGAACAGCTTGTCGAGCTTGGTGATCTTGAACACCTCGCCGATCTGCGGATCGATGTTCGCGAGGCGCAGCTGCCCCTTGCGGCCCTTCACGCGGTTGTTCACCGTGATGAGCGTGCCGAGCGCGGCCGACGAAAGGTGGTCTACATTCGCGAAGCTGATGAGCAGCTTGGGCGACGTCGCCGCGTCGACCAATCCGGTGATTTCCTCGCCGATCTGGTGGATGTTGGCCTCGTCCA
>DASZWV010000222.1:0-14470 GCA_035546115.1 Phycisphaerales bacterium | reverse complement strand
CGCTGCGCTTGCCGATCCCTCCGATCTCTTCGCTTCCAGCCTGCTCCCGCGCCTTCGCCGTTCTGCACGAGTCGGCGCCGGCCCTACATTTCACGATGCCCAACGACTCGGGGATGCGCCGGCTTCTGGCATGGTACGACCAGCGCCACGGACCGACTCCCGCGTATTTCCAGCGATGGAATCGCCGTTGGCTTGGCGTACAACTCATCGCGGTGATCGGCGTGGTAATGCTCAACGTGGTGCTGCACTCCGCGTTGGCTCCCTCCGCCAAGCGCGACTGGGCGCTGTTCGCTGCGCTCTTTGTCCCGTATGGCGTGGTGCTTGCAACAGCCTGGATCATCCGCTTCCGCCACACGCGCTCGCTTCGCAAGCGCGCCGAGGCCGCGGGATACTCCCTGTGCGACGGATGCGCCTACGACCTGTCAGCGTTCGCCGCCGATAGCCGCGAGCAGGAAGTGCGTTGCCCCGAGTGCGGCCAGACCGTGCGTCTCCCCGACACCCGCCGGACGTGGCACGCGTGCCTCGTGCGCATCATCTAGATCCCCTAGCATTGCGCGATGCCCAAAGACCCGCTCAAAGATCCTTCCGCCGCCTCCAAGCTCGAGACCGTCGAGCCCATCGGCGCCCGCGTGCTCATCCGCAAGGATGAGGACCGCAAGCAGACCAAGACCGGCATCCACCTCCCCGACAAGATCGAGATCCCGACCATCACCGGGCGCGTCGTGGCCATCAGCGCCAAGGTCGAGCACGACAGCGACTACCCGATCCGCAAGTACGACCGCGTCCTGTTCAACCCCAAGCACGCCGTTCCCGTGGAGTTCGAGGGGGACAACCGGCTGTTCGTGATCCCCGTGGAGGATGTGGTGGCGGTGTTCCGCAAGCCGGGGGATGAGTCCCGCGACGACAAGCCGTTCTAGGGTCGGGTGGCACTGGTCTGGCTTTGCAGACCAGTGCGATACGCTTGCACGCATGCCGACCCGGGATGAACAGATCGCCGCGCTGCGCCTCGACGTGCGCGACCTCCCCGATCCATTGCCGATCCCGGTGATCGATCACCCGTTCAACGCCACGATCCGCCCCCCCGGCTCCAAGTCCATCACCAACCGCGCCCTCCTCCTCGCCGCGCTCGCCGACGGCACCTCCACTCTCCGCGGCCCGCTCATCGACGCCGACGACGCCCAGGTCATGCTCGCGGCCATCGAGCGGCTTGGGGCAAGGGTCGAGGTCCAGAGAGCCCCGAGCGCAAGCTCGGGATCCGGTTCCGAGCTGGACACCCTCCGCATCACGGGCGTCAAGGGGCGATGGAAGATCTTTCCCGGTCAGACCGTCACGCTCAACTTGCACAACGCCGGCACTGCGACCCGATTCCTCACCGCCGCGGCCATCCTCGCTCCGCCCGGCACGAGCATCGTCATCGATGGCGACGCCCGCATGCGCGAGCGCCCGATCGCCGATCTCGCCGATGCCCTCCGCACCCTGGGCGTGACCGTCGAGTATCTCGGCACTTCCGGCTGCCCGCCACTGCGCATCACACCGCCGGACGATCTCAAGTCGCTCGCGAGTTCGGTCACGTTCGACGACCCGAAGTCCAGCCAGTTCATCTCCGCGATCATGCTCATCGCGCCGTTTCTGGCCAAGCCGACGACCATCCAAGTCCGCGGCCAACTCATCAGCGAGCCGTACATCGCCATGTCGCGCGATCTGCTTTCGCGGCTGCTGAGCAAGCAGAGCGGCCCGATGCTTTCCGAGACGCGCGCTGGCGACACGACATCATTCGTCACACCAACGCACCGCCTCAAGGCGTTCATGCTCGACATCGAGCCCGACGCAAGCGGCGCAACGTACTTCGAGGCCGCGGCCGCGCTCGTTCCCGGGGCCCGGACCACCATCCGGGGTCTTGACCTGGGCCCGCGAGCCTCACTGCAGGGCGACACACGCTTCGTCTCCGTGCTGACCGCCGCGGGCGCGACCGTCGAGCGCCTCGACAACGCCCTGCGAGTCACCGGCCCCAGGCCGCCCGCCACGCTCCAGCCGCTCGCCCTCGTGCTCGACGACATGCCCGACACCGCGATGACGGCCGCGGTCCTCGCCTGCTTCGCCGCGGCAACGCCGGCCAATCCGCAGGCCATCGGCGAGCTCCGCGGCCTGCGCACGCTCCGAGTCAAGGAAACCGACCGCCTGGCGGCCCTGCAAACCGAGCTGACCAAGCTCGGCGTACGAATCGAGATCTTCCGCGAGGGCAACGATGAGGGCCTGCGCATCACGCCCCCTCGACACCTGGACACCTCGACGCCTCGACACCTCACCTTCGACACCTACAACGACCACCGCATGGCCATGTCACTGGCCCTCATCGGCCTGCGCGCGCCGGGCGTGCTGATCCGCAACCCGCGATGCGTGGCGAAGACCTACCCGACGTTCTGGCAGGACTTCGCCACGCTCTACTCGTGACAGCGCAGCGCGGGCCATCACGCGCCGGCGCCGCACCCGGCCAGCCAGGCATTGAGGAACGCAAAGACATCGTGCATGTCGATCCGTCCCGATCCGTCGAAGTCGCCGGCGGGCGCTCCGTCGAACCACGCATCCATGAACGAGAAGACATCCTGAACGCTCAGCGAACCGGACCCGTCGACGTCGGCCCGGCAATCGACGCGCTCGAGGTCGACGGCCACATCGTCGAACGCGTACTTCACGGCCGCCGGGCTCGTCCGCTGGAACCCCATGCCGACGTGCAGCTTCTGCCCCCGCTCGACGGAGACGGTCTTCGTCATGCGAAGGTGCTGCCAGCCCAGCGACGGCTCGATGCGGCGTACAAAGGAGAAGTCGCTCCCGCCGCCGATCGAACCGCCCTTGATCACCGCGATCGCGTTCGATGTCGTCCCATCCGCATCGTTGCTTGAATACACCCAGAACGACACGGTCACCTTGTAGATGCCGGGATCGATCGGGAAGGCCGAATCAAGCCAGACGACTCCCCCGGGTCCATCGCCCTCGGCATTGAGCACGGCCGACGAATGATCGGCGTGCGCCGGAGTCGTCGCCGCCGTCGCGCCCGAGCGGAAGCCCGCGACGCCCTCCGCATCGCTCCCATGCATCCAGCCTCCAAGGCCGCCCGCGAACGAGTCCGAGACCACGACCGAGGCCATCGCACGGCCCACCAACGCCAGACACGCGAACACCATCAGCGCACACATCGCTTGCCGTCTCATGCTTGTGCTCCTGCCCCACGCCAATCCCCGCGCCCCTTGTGTTGCGATGGTCTACGAGCGCTCGCGCGGCGCAGTTGCGGAGATCGATGCGGACAGGCGAGATGAGCAACCAGCAGACATCCGCGCGCAAACCCGGCGGAAGCCGTTTCTCTAAGCGCGCCGCACGCCCACGGACTTCCGGCCGATTGCGACGTGCCCTCGCTACCCTCTGCCGCGATGACCGTTGCCTCGCATCACAGCTCCGCCCGCACCCGCCGCATGACCATCATCGGTCTGCTCGCGAATCTCTCGCTCGGCCTCATCAAGCTCGTCGTCGGGATCGTCGGCCACTCCGGCGCGCTCATCGCCGACGCCATCGAGTCGCTGGCCGATATCGGCGGCTCCATCGTCATCTGGTCCGGCCTCGCCATCGGCGCCATGCCCGCCGATGAGGACCACCCCTACGGCCACGGCAAGGCCGAGGCGCTCGCGGGGCTTGTCGTCTCCGGGCTCGTCTTCGCCGCGGCGATCAGCATCGGCGTCAAGGCCGTGCACGACATCCGCACCCCGCACGAGAACCCCGCGCCGTTCACGCTCCTGGTGCTTCTCATCGTCTTTCCGATCAAGCTCGGTCTCTACCTCGCCGCCCGCCGCGTTGCAAGGCAGGAGGGCTCGGGCGTCGTCGAGGTTGACGCCGGCCACCACGTGATGGACGCCATCACCTCCGTCGCGGCCGCGATCGGCATCAGCATCGCGATCTTCGGCTCACGCGTGATCCGCCACTCCGTCGCCGAATCCTCCTGGCTGGCCAATCCGTCGATCCGCTGGGAAACCGCCGACGACTGGGCCGCGCTCTTCGCCGCGGCCATCATCCTCTTCAACGCCTGGGGCCTGGCGAAGATCCCGCTCCGCGAGCTCATGGACACCTCCACGCCCGAGGATGAGCAGCGGGTGATCAACCCGGCGCGCGAGATCGCAAGGTCGGTCCAGGGCGTCCGCGACATCGAGAAGATCCATGCCCGCAAGTCCGGGGGCGGCTACTGGCTCGACATGCACGTGCAGGTGGACGCCCAAATGCCCGTCCGCGACGCCCACGCCATCGGCGGCACCGTCCGGGCCCGCATCCGGAAGGACATGCCCCAGGTGCGCGATGTGCTCGTGCACATCGAGCCGCACGAGCCGATGAATCCCTGACGCGGCCTCACGCCCGTCCGATCACGCAGACGATGCCGCTCTCCCTCAGTTCCCTGCCGTTTTCGAGCGGCGCGGCGTCCGGCCCCACGTCCTGGTACACCTCGGTAAAAGCGAACCCCGCCTCCCGCATCGCCTCGCGCAGCTCCGGGATCGACCACAGCCGCCAGCGATAGATGAACGCGTCCGGCATCCGGCCCCCATCCACCACCTCACCCTCCACCTCCACCTGAAAGTGGATCGCGTTGGTCACCATGCTCGTGAGCGCATCCGCCTCGCGATGCTCCCACGTGTATCGCACGGTCTCGTGGCCGCGCCCGGGATGCATCCGCGTGATGCTCCCGAGCGTGTACTTCCCCGGCCCGTCGTACACATCGCACACCATCACACCCCCGCCGAAACCCGCGTTCCCACGAGAGAGCCGCTCGTGAGACGCCCGCAGATACCGCACAAGCGCGGCCCGCTCATGGATGTACCCGATCGAGAAGTTGCCAACGAAGATGACATCGCACCCGTCGCCCAGCTCCGTGTGCCGCCGGTTCGCCGAGGTCCGCCGCGGCAGCCAGCCTTCAACCCCAATCCCCCGATCCTGCAAGGATCTTCCGCCCTCGGTCGCATCCTCGCACACAAGCTCGATGTCCTCTGCAAGTCCCGCACTCGCACATTCCCGCCGCGCCCGCTCGATCACCGCCGCATCCAGATCCACCCCCACCGCGCGCCACCGCTGCCCCGCGCGCCGCCCCTCATCCACCCATCGCCGGCAGATCGCCGCCGTCCCGCAGAAATCCTCCCGCAGCACCGTCGGCTCCCCGCCGTGCACGCGCCGCAGAAACCCCACCACATGCCGGGGCGACTGCACGCAGAGCTCATAACAATCAAACCGGTCCATCGCCCATTCCTCTTCGTGCGCGATTCAGCACACCGAGGGCGCGGAAAACGCACGGAGGACACGGAGACACATCGATGCAATGGCTCTCTCTGCGCTCTCTGTGCCTGCTCCTCGCTCTCTGTGCATTGCTCCTCCGCATCCACGAGGCCCATCACATTTCCAAAGGCACAACCTCGAACTTCTCCACATCCACCAATCCCAGGTCCGTCACCTTCAGCTTCGGGATCACCGGCAGGCACATGAAGCTCAGCGGCATGAAGGGGTCCTCCACGCCGCATCCCAGTTCCTTGGTCGCCCGCAGGAGCGCCGCCTGATCCTCGATCACCTGCGCGGCCGGCTGGTCCGACATCAACCCCGCGATCGGGAGCGGCAGCAGCGCAACGAGTTTCCCCCCGCGCACCGCGCACTGCCCCCCCCCGCACGCGGAGAGCGTCCTGGCCGCCAGAAGCATGTCCGCATCGTCCACGCCCAGCACCGCGAGGTTGTGCGAATCGTGCCCCACCGTGCTCGCGATCGCGCCCTCACGCAGCCCGAAGCCTCGCACGAACCCGATCCCGATGTTCCCCGAGCCCACGTGCCGCTCGATCACCGCCAGCTTCACCAGATCGCGCGACGGATCCGCCACGATGTTCCCATCCCGCACGAGCGGCTCCATCACGCTCCCGCCCGTCACGATCTGTCCCGGGCGCATCTCGACCACGCGGATCTTCGAACCCTCCCAGCTCTGCACCACTCGGAACGAACCCTCCGTCAGATACTTCGGCAAACGCACCACGCTCCGCGGCGGCGCCTCGCCGGTCCGGGCCGCGCCGAGAAACTCGCCGTCGCGCGCGACGATCTCTCCGCTCTTGTACACCACGCGCGCCCGCGGCTCGCGCAGGTCGTCGAACACAAAGAAATCGGCCAGATGCCCCGGTGCGATCGCCCCCAGATCCGTCCGCCGATAGTGCCGCGCCGCGTGCAGCGACCCCATCGCGATCGCGCGGCACGGATCGAGCCCAAGCCCGATCGCCTTTCGCACGACGTGATCGATGTGCCCCTCGCGGTGCAGGTCCGCCGGATGCCGGTCGTCGGTGCAGAAGCAGAAAAGGTGCGCGTTCGCCGCCGTCACCGCGGGCAGAATCGCCTCGAGGTTCCTCGCCGCGCTCCCCTCGCGGATGAAGATCCGCATCCCCAGCCGCGCCTTCTCCAGCGCCTCCTCCGCCGTCGTGCACTCGTGGTCCGATGAGATCCCCGCGCCCACGTACGCCCGCAGGCCTCGCCCGCGCAGCCCCGGCGCGTGGCCATCGACGATCCGGCGCGACAGCCCCAGGTTCACCTTCGCCAGCACCCGCTCATCCCCGTTGATCACCCCCGGAAAGTTCATCATCTCCGCGAGCGCCACCACGCGCGAGATCTCGAACAGGGGCTCCAGGTCGTAGGCCTCCAATCGTGCCCCGCTGGTCTCCAGCGGCGAAGACGGCACGCAGCTCGACACCGCGAACATCGCCTCGAACGGCAGGCCCGCGGCGTCGGTCACGATGTACTTGATCCCCGCGACGCCGAGCACGTTCGCGATCTCGTGCGGGTCCAGCACCGCCCCGGTCGTCCCGTGCGACACCGCCAGCCGCACGAACTCGCTCGGCGGCAGCATCGTCGATTCCACGTGCATGTGCGCATCGATCAGCCCCGGCGCGACGAACGCCCCCTTCACATCCACCACCTCGCGCCCCCGCTCGTACATCCCCCCGGGCCCGACGCCCGCGATCCGATCCCCGTGCACCGCGATGCACCCCTCCTCGACCTCGCACGTGAACACGTTCACGATCCGCGCGTTGACGAGCAGCACATCCGCGGGCGCATCGCCGCGAGCGACAGCCAACAACTCCGGTGTGACGACATACGGCGGCATGGTGCGAAGCGTAGTTGGCCCGGTTGCCGAGTCCTGAACCCCGCCGCCCTTCAAGGGTCAGCCTTGTGTACCCGAATCGCCCCGCCCGGTTTCGATCACGCGGCCGAACGGGCGAACTCCGCATCGTTTTTCGCGCCTGTCTCCGCGGACCCGACTTTCATCCCCGCCACCGTCACCACGCCCTCCACCCGATGATCCCACAGATGCCCCGCGGCCACCACCGCACGCCCCGCCGCCCCAAGCATCGCCCGCTCACCCGCATCACCCAGCAACTTCTCGACAATCGTGCGCGCCAGTTCCGGCCGATCCGCCGGATATTGCCGCACCGATCCGCCCCCAAGCCCGCCGCGGCAGAACTCCCGCGTGATCCCCAGCCGCTCCTCCGCCACCGTCGCGCACCCCGCGGCCATCGACAGCAGCACCCGCTCGCTGAAGCCCGTCGCGAACTGCGGCGGCGACACCGCCAGGCACACCCTCGCCCGCCTCATCAGCGCCGGCAACTCCGCGTACGGCACATTCCCCGCATACCGATGCGTCCCGCGCGAGCGTTCCTTCCACGCCTCCGTGCCCACCAGCACCACGTTGAACCCCCGCAACGCCCGCACGGCCGCGATCCGCCGCGCCCGCCCCACCGCGCTCGTCGTGTAGGCGAACACCGCGGCCATCAGCCGCCACTCATCGCCGCTGCGCCACCCCGAAGGCATCGCCACATCCACCGCCTGCCCGAACGACATCGCCGGGTACTCCAGGCGCAGCGCGACAATGTCCTCGCACACCCGGTGCAGCGCCCGCGGCAGGCGCGCCCGCATCGCCTCCAGTTCCTCACGCGACGCGATCGATCCCGCCACGAGCACGTCGATGTCCCGCATCCGCGCGTGCGATTCCTCCACCGTCCCCGCCTCGCACAGCGCCCCCGGATCGACCCCGTGCCACAGCGTCGCCTGCTTGAGCGCCGGAAACCGCATCCGCAGCAGGTGCGAGTCGTCGTCCGTCACCGTGAGCAGCCGGAACCCCGGATCGCGCGACATCGCCTCCAGCCACTCCGCCGAGATCGTCAGCGGGTGATCCACGCACCACTGGACCACCGCCCGCTCGTGGTCGGCCGGCGTGCCCGCCCACGCCACGACGTCCGCCACCGACCCCGGATGGTTGAAGAACACATACCCCGCCCGCCCGCGCCCCGTCCAGGAGACCGGCCCGCCCGGATCGGGATTCACACACACGCCCTGCCGCTGCACCGCCAACGCGAGTTGGCTCCCCATCGCCCCCAGCAGCCCATAGCGGGAATGAGACTCCGTCGCGACATACATCCGGGACACGTCACTCGTCATAGGAGAACCTGTATCGACCCCGAACGTCCGACAGGTTTATTTCCGCCCCCGAGACCACCCTCAACCCCGTATCCTGCCCGGATGCAGGCCACCCGCCTCGAGTTCGAGCAGCGCTTCTGGTTCATCGGCGCCATCTTCTTCCTCGGCTTCTCCTGCTCCTGGCTCGACCACACCAACGCCGCGGCGGGGCTCATCCATCTTCTCGCCCCGACCGCGAGCGAGGCCGAGACCGACCGCGGCGTCCGGATCGTCTTCTTCGCCGCCACCGGCCTGCTCATCCTCGCGGCGATGCTCCGCACGTGGGCCACCGCCTACCTCCGCGCCGAGATCGTCCACGACACCGCCCAGCACTCCTCGCACATCGTCGCCGACGGCCCGTTTCGCCACGTCCGCAACCCGCTCTACCTCGCCGCGATCCTCATGGCCGCGGGCATCGGCACCATGGCCAGCCGCCTCGGCTGGCTGGTCATCGTCATCGGCATGACCATCTTCTTCTACCGCCTGATCTTCCGCGAGGAGGCGGGCCTGCTCGCCGCGCAGGGCGATTCGTTCCGCGCGTACATGAGCAAGGTCCCGCGCATGATCCCCTCGCCGTGGCCACGAGTTCCCGCGGGCACGACCGGGCCCCGATGGGGTCAGGCGATCATCGGCGAGCTCTTCTTCTGGCTCCTGGCCGCGGGCATGGCCGCCTTCGGGCTCACCCTCGACATGCGGCTCGCCGCCATCACATTCCTCTTCTCCTTCGCGATCTACTTCGCCGCGACCGCCATCGTCAGGAAGCGGGCCCGCCGGTCCGCGCCGTGAGCGCCCGCGAAGGACGATTCCTGTTCGACCCCGGCCGATCCTGCCGACATGATCGGTTCCCACCGCTCCTTGTCCCGGCCCGACCATCCCTCCGTTCAACAGGCTCCCTCACTTTGATCCCTTCGACCATCCCGTCGCTCGCCCTGGGCGGCACGCCCTTGGCCTACCTCTGGACAGGTCTTCTCGCCCTCGCCGGACTCGCGATCCTCCTCCTCGCCCTCGCGGCCGGGCGCGCCCGCGGCCGCCGCCGATGCCCGCGATGCTGGTACGACATGTCCGGCGCCACCGCCGCCTTCCCGCTCAGGTGCCCCGAGTGTGGGCGGGAGATCCTCACCGCTCGCGAGCTTGCCCGCACCCGCCGCCGCTGGCGGCTCGCCTCCCTCGGCGTCCTCCTCGCCGCGCCCCTCCTCGCCCAGATCGGCTGGTTCCACGGGCTCGACATCTACTACGGCCTCATGCCCAGGTGGAAGCACGCCGAGACCGTTACCTTGGGATCAACCATCGCGACGCGATGGACCATCCGCGACCCTCGCGAGCGCGGCCAGCGCGCCGTCGTGCGCAGCGGCGCTCTGACCATCCTGTCGATCGAGGATGCGGACATCACGTTCGGCCAGCGGGATTGGACACTCCCGCCCCAATCCACCGCCCACAAGCTCGGCGCCGGGGACGATCTCAACGGCGACGGGACGCCCGAGCTCGTGGTCTTCGCCTACTCCGGCGGCGCCCACTGCTGCTACACCGTCTCCATCCTCGAGCTCTCCGAACCGCCGCTGCTCATCGCCACCATCGATGCGCAGAACGGCATGGGCATCAAACCGGCCACCGCCGACCCGCTCCGCCGCGGGCAATACGACCTCGACATCCCCGAGCAGTCGTTCGACTACTGGAACGCCCCGCACGCCGCCTCGCCCATGCCCGGGATCGCCTACCGCCTCATCGATCACCACCTGAGCATCGATCTCCCCGAGATGCTCAGGCCGCCCCCCGCCCAGGCCACCCTCGACACCGAGGCGGCCCGCATCCGCCAAGCCATGGCCGCGCCACGCTCCCCCCTCGAGCCCGACCTCTGGCGCGTGATGCTCGACCTGATCTACTCCGGACACGAGCCCGCCGCGCGAGCGTTCTTCGACGCCGCCTGGCCACCGACCCGCGACGGCAAGGAGGCCTTCTACGCGAGTTTTCGATCGGTGCTGGACAAGAGCCTGCACTATCGCAACTTCAAGACCGCGTTCGAGGCCCGATCCCGCTCCGCGGCGGTCCCTCCGCCGCCGGCCGCGCTTCCCGCACCGGCGGCGCCCCGGTGACAACGAGGGCCGCGCCTCGTTCCCCCAGGCACCCCCGACCACCCCTGACCAGCCCCGCGCCCCCCGCCCACACGGCTCTTTACCCGACATTTCCGCACCCGCTATCCTGTCCACCCCGGTTCCGGGAGTGGAATCGGCTCGCTTCCACGCGATGGTTTCCACTCCCACAGCCCTCGCCGGTGTGTTCTCTCCGTAGTCTTCTCCTGGAGCCCCCCATGCCCACCGCCATCACGATGCAGTCCGGCCGCCTGAACGTCCCCAACGACCCGATCATCCCCTTCATCGAGGGCGACGGCACCGGGCCCGACATCTGGCGGGCCAGCGTCCGCGTGATGGATGCGGCGGTCGCCAAGGCCTCCGGCGGCAAGAAGAAGATCCACTGGCACGAGGTTCTCGCGGGCGAAAAGGCCTTTAACAAGACGGGCAACTGGCTCCCCGATCAGACCATTACTGACTTCAAGCAGTACCTCGTCGGCATCAAGGGCCCGCTCACCACGCCCATCGGCGGGGGCATCCGCTCGCTGAACGTCGCGCTCCGCCAGATGCTCGACCTCTACGTCTGCCTGCGCCCCGTGCGGTGGTTCCAGGGCGTGCCCAGCCCTGTGAAGAAGCCGCAGGACTGCAACATGGTGATCTTCCGCGAGAACACCGAGGACATCTACGCCGGCATCGAGTGGCAGGCCGGCTCGCCCGAGGCCGCCAAGATCCTCGCCTTCCTCGAGAAGGAGTTCCCCAAGGAGTTCAAGAAGGTCCGCTTCCCCGCCAGCAGCGGCATCGGCTTCAAGCCCATCAGCAAGGACGGCACCGAGCGCCTCGTCCGCGCCGCCATCAACTACGCCCTGACCAACAAGAGCAAGAGCGTCACGCTCGTGCACAAGGGCAACATCATGAAGTTCACCGAGGGCGCGTTCAAGGACTGGGGCTACGCCCTGGCCCAGCGCGAGTTCCGCAACCAGATCGTCACCGAGCGCGAGTCGTGGATCCTCGGCAACAAGGAGGCCAACAGCGACTGCACCGCCGAGCAGAACGCCCGCCAGATCGACCCCGGCTACGACATGATGACGCCGGATCAGAAGGCCAAGATCGTCAAGGAGGTCGAGGGCGTGCTCGCCGCGATCTGGCCCACGCACGGCCAGGGCAAGTGGAAGACCAAGCTCATGGTCAAGGACACCATCGCCGACATCACGCTCCAGCAGGTGCTCACGCGGCCCAAGGACTTCGACGTCATCGCGACGATGAACCTCAACGGCGACTACCTCTCCGACGCCCTCGCGGCCCAGATCGGCGGCATCGGCATCGCCCCCGGCGCCAACATCAACTACGTCAGCGGCCACGCCATCTTCGAGGCCACCCACGGGACCGCCCCCAAGTACGCCAACCTCGACCAGGTCAACCCCGGCAGCGTCATCCTCTCCGGCGAGATGATGTTCCGCTACCTGGGCTCAGGTGGAGACGCCGACTGGACCAGGGCCGCGGACCTCATCATCAAGGGCATGGACGGCGCGATCGGCGCCAAGACCGTGACCTACGACTTCCACCGCATGATGGAGGGCGCGACCAAGCTCAAGTGCAGCGAGTTCGGGGATGCGATCATCAAGCACATGAGCTGAAAATGGGCGTTCTCACCGACATCTTCGTCGCGGATAGGAGTCTGCTCGCTTCGGTGCTGGAGGCCGGGCCGCGTCCGCCTCTTCCGGTTCTGGACAGCAAGGGCGTGGACACCGTCAAGATGGCAACTCTCGCCACAGTTCTTGAGGGCGGCGATCTGGATGATATTCCCGCGGTTCTTGATCGCTCTCCTTCCATGCAGATGGAGGCCGGAGACGACGGACCATGGATATTCGCGGTGCCTGATCCGGTCGTGTCCGGGTTGGCATCGATGGATGCGGCGCGCCGCCGCGATGTGGCGTCGCGTTGGGCCCAGACCGAAGAGTGGCGGATGGCCGATTGGCCTGTGGACCTGTACAACGATTGGTTCAACGCTCTGGCCGATCTGGCCAAAGTCGCGGTCGAACGCGGGTCCCATCTGTGGATGTGGATGTGCTTGTAAGCTGAAGGCGAAAGTCCTTCCGACGACCAACGTCGAAGACCCGCGTCATCCGCAAGATGTCGCGGGCCTTTGTCCGCCAGTGCAGGAACGAGTTCCGCACTCCCCAAAGCCTCCACCCCTTCCCGCACCCATACCGGCGAAAGACCAAGACCCGTCCCACGACTTTGCCGCTCCCCTGTCGGGTCCGTGCCAACTTTCGGCCTTCTCGAAACGACCCGCGCCATCGCCGGTAGACCACGCGATCCGATGCGCAGCCACGCTCGAACCATCGCTCTCTCCGGCTCCGCCGCCACCCTGGCGATGCTGGTGCTCTGGATCGTCGCGACCTTCTGGATCATCTCGTTCATCGGGCAACGGGCGGAGCTCTTCCTCGTGCAGGGCACGGTGCAGGTGCTGTGGGCGGATGTGCCGCTGGGGGGCGCTCCGGGTTTCTATACCCGGCCCTCCGCGGAGGTCCGCCCGATCTGGTGGCTCGTCCTCGGAGTGACGGGTGCGCCGCCGGGCGTTCACCGCATCGGCGTGCCCGTGTGGATGTTCTTCCTGGCCGCGGGGGTTCCGACCGCCCTCGCGTGGCGGTCCGTTCTCCGGCTCCGACGCCGCATCGCCGCGGGCGTCTGCGCCCGATGCGGCTACGACCGCCGAGGCCTCGCCGGATCGGCCCGGTGTCCGGAGTGCGGCGCTCCGGTGTTGAAGAGGTGATGCGGACCCCCACCCCCACGGCGGCTCGCATCGACCGCGATCCGACTCCGTGCCGGCGACCGGGCTTTGACCGCCCGGCGTGTCTTCGCGGTGGAAGCCCCACCGCTCGCCCCCCCACCCCCACCCCACCCCCAAGAGCCGCAGCACGGTCGATGCCACGCGCTGCCGATCGGCCGCCGAGTCGTCCCGAACAACGATTTCTCAGTCCCGCGCAGCCGCTGTTCGGCGCCGAACAATCATTTCTCAGGACCGAACAACGGCTCCAAGGCGCACTATCCGGACCTTGCGGTGCTGCGCCAGGGGTGTCGGTCCGAGAAGTTCCGCCGCGGCATCGCGGAAAACGCGGCGCGTGCGCGCATCTCCCCCGGAACCCGTGGGGACCGCGAATAAATCTTCGCGCCCGCGCAACCCGCAGACTCAACCATCCGCGCGCGGGCGTCGATGCACGCACCGTCGGCGACGGCGCCGACCGGCCGGGCGAGCCCGGCCGCCCAGGCAACCACCCGCTCATCACCGGCAAGCGCGGGCTGGTGCGGCTCCGTCTGGTAGGCCGCACCGCCCGCCACGCCAGACCTCCTTCGACACCACCGCCCGGGCCTTTGTGCGAAGCCCGGGCGGTCGTGCGCGCTCGAACAGTTGCCACTCGGCACTCGGCACCCGGCACTGCCCCGCACTACCCTCCGCAATGCCCCTCCCCAAGGACATCAAGGCCTACAACGCGGCCCAGTCTCCCGCCGACAAACGCATCTGCGATGCCCTCGCCAAGGCGATCGATGCGCACTTCGCCAAGCTCGACGGCGCCGAGTGCAAGACCTGGCACCGCCACCCCGTCTGGTTCCTTGATGGCAACCCCATCGTCGGCTACAGCAAGCTCAAGGACTCGGTGCGCCTGCTCTTCTGGAGCGGCCAGTCCTTCGATGAGGACGGTGAGGGGGGCCTCCAGCCCGAGGGCACCTTCAAGGCCGCGGAGGCTCGCTTCACCTCCGAGAAGGACATCCCCGCCAGGGGCCTCGCACGCTGGCTCAAGAAGTCCGTCGCGATCCAGTGGGACTACAAGAACATCGTGAAGCGCAAGGGCAAGCTGGAGCGGCTCAAGTAAGCAGAACGGGAGAGCTCCTCCACG
>DASZWV010000221.1:0-2157 GCA_035546115.1 Phycisphaerales bacterium | reverse complement strand
GCACAAGGATGCGACGCCTGAGCAGCGGGCGATCAACGAGGTGAATCCGTCGTACTACTGCTTCGATGCCAGCGCTCTGTTCGCGGCCCTGGAGCGCGTGGAGCGCAATCCGGCGAGCGGCGAGTACTACATCACGGATGTGCCGGCGCTGCTGCTCGGGGAGGGGAAGGTCGTCGAGGTCGTCGCCTCGGTGCCGCCGGAGGATGTGCTGAGCATCAACACGCCGGAGCAGCTCGCCGAGGTGGACGCCATCTATCGCCGACGCGCCGGTGGGTCGGGCGCGAGGCCGTCGCAGTCGTCCCTTCTCACATCTCACTCGGGGTCACGCCCATGAGCCGCGAAGACGCCCAACAGCTCAAGATCTTTGCCGGGCGGAACGCGGCCGTGCTCGCGTCGCGCATCTGCACGCATCTGGAGCTGCCGCTCGGGGCGGCGCGCACGGAGGTCTTCCCGGATGGGGAGATCATCGTCAAGCTCGATGAGGATGTGCGCGGGCGCGACTGCTACGTGGTGCTCTCCACGTGCACGCCGGTGAACGACTCGCTCATGGAGCTGCTGATCTACATCGACTGCCTGAAGCGGGCGTCGGCGCGCCGGGTGACGGTGGTGGTTCCGTACTTCGGCTATGCGCGTCAGGACCGCAAGGACGAGGGGCGGGTGCCGATCACGGCCAAGCTCGTGGCCAACCTGATCACCAAGGCGGGTGCGGATCGGCTGGTGTCGATCGATCTGCACGCGGCGCAGCTGCAGGGATTCTTCGACATCCCGGTGGACCACCTCTCGGCGACGCCGGTGTTCTACGACTATTTCATGACCATCCGCGACGAGCTGAAGGACCTCTGCCTGGTCTCGCCCGACGTGGGGAACGTCAAGGTTTCGGAGTCGTTCGCGAACCTGCTCGGCGGCGAGCTGGCGATCATCCACAAGCGGCGCGTGTCGGGCTCCGAGGTGCGCACCGACGCCATCATCGGCAACGTCAAGGGCAAGACGGTGCTCATGTACGACGACATGATCACCACCGGCGGGACGATCGTCGAGGCGGCGCGCCTGGTGCTCGAGAAGGGCGCCACCCGCGTGATCGCGGCCGCGACGCACCCGGTGATGGTCGGCCTCGCGATGGAGCGGCTCTCGGGGAGTCCGATCTCGCGGGTGGTGTGCACCAACACGATCCCCGGGGGCGAGCGGCTGGCCCCGATAAAGGACCGGTACGTCGAGCTGTGTGTGGCGAACATGCTCGGCGAGGCGATCCACCGGATCCACCACAACATGTCGGTCTCGGCGCTGTTCCGGAAGACGGCGGGGGCGAAGCGATGATCGGGCACTTTCAGCAACTTCACGATACTCCCGCGCTCGTCGCGCCGGAACCGCTCCAATCCTCCCGGGCGCACAGTGGGCTGCGTTCGGTCCTTTCCCATTCCACCAACCGCAGGAGCCCACGCATGTCTATCGCCCGCACCGCCACGCTGTCCATCGCCGCGATCTCTTTGGCCGGATGCGCCTCGCGCACGCAGATCCAGCTGCGCGACGCCGACACCAAGGAGGTCATCGTCGGCGAGAGCATCGGCAAGAAGGGCCCGCTGCACCTGGCCCATCGCTGGTGGCTGACGGACACCAACGGCGCGGCGTACATCCGCGTGCCGCGGAGATGGGAGACGCTCGACATCGTCGTCGGGGGCGGCGAGGATCGCATCGACGCGCGGGGCACGCTGCACGCGAACTCCGGCGAGTGGACGCTCCTGACGCCGGAGCCAAGTTCCAACCGTCGCATCGAGGCGCTGCTGGTCTCGGGCGAGGGGGCGCCGCGCTCCGTCGCGGGGTCATCACCGCAATCGCACGACTAACCACTTTCCTGTTCGACCGATTCGAGTTCCGCTGATCTGGAGACCACCATGCACGAGAAGACACCAACCCTCAAGGCCGCCGTCCGAGACCGGGTCGGCTCCCGTTACTCCGAGCGCTACCGCAAGCAGGGCAAGCTGCCCGCGGTGGTCTATGGCCACAAGCTCGAGCCGCTCCCCATCGCGATCGACTCGAAGGAGTCCATCACGCACTTCCACAAGGGCGAGAAGGTCTTCAAGCTCGAGCTCCCCGCCGGCAAGGGCGGCGGGGACGACATGGTGCTGCTCAAGGATGTGCAGTTCGACTACCTGGGCAACA
>DASZWV010000220.1:0-2655 GCA_035546115.1 Phycisphaerales bacterium | reverse complement strand
CGGCACGGGCCGATCCCGCCGCGTGGCGTTCGCCGTCAGCGAGTTCGACTTGGACGATGCGCTCGACTACGGCCGGGCGCAGCGGGCCGACCCGCTGGGCAGGCAGATGGCCGACGCCGCGTACCACATGGTGATCGAGGGGAGCGTGCCGGGCCTCGGCGGCGACTACCTGGACGCGCCGTGGGTGCTCGTGCGGGACGGCCGGATCGTGGCGCGGAACCACATGGCCATGGGCGTGCGGGAGTCGGACCTGGCGTAGGCGTCAGGCGGCGGAGTGGCCGCACTCGGGGCAGGCGCCCCCGGGCGTAAGCCCCGTGCGGTCGTAGCCGCACTTGGGGCACGGGTCGCCTCGGCGAGGATGGCGAGATCGCCAATCCAGAACCCACGCGCCAAAGGTGCCCCCGATGAGGCCGCCCGAAATCACACTGCCCCACCACATGAGCGCAAGCGGGTCTCCCAGCCACGGGAAGCGCGGATCAAGAACGGCCTCGTCACCGGAAGCAATCATAACCCACATTCCGCGCGTGGTTGCCGCCACAGCCACCGCGCTCGCGATGATCCCGCCCCACTTAATCGTCTTGCGGATGCGCGGGTGTGGCTTCATGGCGCGGCACTCCCACACTCCGGACACTTCGCATCGGCCGCGAGCCCCGCGCGGTTGTAGTTGCACTTCGGGCAGAGGTTGAGACGAGCCGCCCGCTCGCGACGGCGGGCGAGGGTGTCCAGACGCCAGGCGGTGAAAGACGCGAGCCCGACAGCAGCGACCAGCGGCCACAACGGGAGTGACACATACCAGATAGGTCCCCCACCCTCGCGGTGCGGCAGCCAGCACACGCGCCCCTCGCCGTCGGCGATCCACCACTTGGCCTTGCCCCCAAAGCGAAAGGCCGGCAGGTGACCACACGCAACGCTGCCGCTCATGACTACGACATCGAATCCGGCCGGGCTTCGCGCATCGCGGCCAACCACCCAACGTGCGCTCCCAATCCACACCACCACCAGCAGCACCGTCACCGCCGCGCCGCCCCACTTGATCGTCTTGCGGATTCGAGAATGCGGCTTCATGGCGCTGCGCTCCCGCACTCC
Organism: Phycisphaerales bacterium; assembly: GCA_035546115.1. Lineage (GTDB taxonomy): Bacteria > Planctomycetota > Phycisphaerae > Phycisphaerales > UBA1924 > UBA4658. Next base: position 1,569 of record DASZWV010000220.1, on the reverse strand, counting down.
GGACACTTCGCCCCCGCCGCAAGCCCCGCGCGGTCGTAGTGGCACTTCGGGCAGAGGTTGAGGCGATCGCGGCGGCGTGCGAGAGCATCGAGATACCACGCGAGAGTAGTTGCGCATCCCGTCATGAGGGCGAGAAGCCAGATCGGACTCGAAATCCAACGCCGATTCGGGTATGAGTGCGACTCGAAGAACGACAGGATCGAGCTCTCAAAGCGCTGGATGGGTATGGGCCGCGTCGTGATCGGGCCATCAAGGGCCTGGCCGAATGTCACCTGGCCTCCATAGACGCTTACCCACGAGCGCTGAGTAGGGAGGCAGCAACAAGCGAACCACCCGCTCCCAATCCACACCACCACCAGCAGCACCGTCACCGCCGCCCCAACCCACTTGATCGTCTTCCTGATGCGCGGGTGGGGCCTCATCCACCCAGTCTACCGCGGTCCTGGTCCCGCGCCGCATCCAGCCACCCGCCCTCGGCCCGGCGCTTGGCGATCAGGTCCTCGTGCACGATCTGGATGTACGTGTTCATGTCCCGCCCGCACCGCGGGCAGGGCGTCGGGGTGGGGTCGTCGGGGGGACGGCGCTGCCCGTGCCAGGGGGCGGGCGGCGGCTCGTCCCAGAGCACCACGTACCGGCCGCCGAGTTCCTTCTCCCGCCCCGTGCAGTACCGGCACGTGCCGTCCTTGTTCACGCCGAGCTGGAGGCGGTCCTCGAGGCGGGCGATGCGGTGGGACACTCTCACGGTCGGGCTCCCAGTCGGGGCGCCGGGATCACGAACAGCCTCTGGCGCCCGCAGAGGGGGCAGAAGCCCGGCGGCGGGTCGCGAAGGTCGGCCATCGTGCGCACGGCCGGGGGCATGAGCACGGCCAGCGGGGCCTCGGGGCCGCAGGCGGGGCAGCGCGCCGTCGCAAGGCGCTGCATCTCCATCCGGGCGATACGGGCCGCGAGCGTCCTCATGGTGGGTGTATCGGCCAGGGGCGGATGGAGCGCCGCCGCAGGTACGCGGAGGCCCATCGCGCCGTTTTCCACATGGTGTGCGTGGCGGACGGTGGCCCCCTCCCCCCCTTGGAGTTCCGTAATCCTTCGGCCCCTCCCGGCGCCCCCATCGCCCCCGGCATCGGAAGGATCGCTTTCGTGAGAACTCGTAGCGGTCATGGCCGGGGCCGCCGGCGCCGGCCGTGCAAGTAGATGCGTGGAATTGCAAGTCCCTGGGCGGTTTCCGCGGCGTGCGTCCGCGAGCCACCAGCGCCGTAACACCTGTGGTATCAACGACTTAGTTGGACTATGGGATCGGCTCGCCGCGTCCGCGCCGCTCCGATCACTTGCACGGCTCGCCCGGCGGCCGGCGCGAGCGTATCTCTTCGAGCCGAAGCCCCCAGCCGATGAACGGGAAGTGGTCACCGGTCGCGAGGGTGTACTCCCGCGCCGCGGACGCCAGCCGGGAGAGCAGGCCGATGGTTCTGGCCTGGGCGGGGGTGGGGTCGGCGGGCACGATGGCCGCGCCGGCGTTGTCGTAGTCCAGCCCGGACTTCGTGAACAGATCGAGGCCGTAGTGGCCCGCGTGGGCCC
>DASZWV010000219.1:0-18656 GCA_035546115.1 Phycisphaerales bacterium | reverse complement strand
AGAGGGCTTCGGGGGTGGTTTGCAGGGCGGAAGCGAGTTGGTTGAGGGAGAGGGAGGTATCGGTGAGCGCGGCGAGGAGGGCGCTGGCGATTTCTGGGGAGGGGTCGAAGGGGATGGTTGCCGAGGTGACCACGAGTTTGGTCAATATACGGGATACTTGAGCAAAGTCAATCGGTTTTTGATCGGTATTGCGAGTTGGACCAAGTTGCGTCCGGACAAGGCTTTGTGGTCGGGATGGGCGTTGTGGTACTCTCGGCGTTTGTGTCGCGGACACGCACTGGAGGCGGCGAGGGTTGGCGATGCGCACTGGATGAGCGGAGGTGCAGCTTGGGTCTGGCGATCGAGGTCGGATATCTTGCGGACATGATCGAGAATGACGAGGAAGGGGCGGAGATGTTCCGCGAGAGCATGGCCCAGCTCAATGACTTTCTCGCGTCGATCGGCTTGCCAGCGCACCATGAGCCGGCCGATTGTCCGGTGATGTCGTGGTCGGGGATGGGGTATTCAACGATCCACTTTCTTCGGCGGCTGGCCGCGCACGTGGAACTGCGCGGCGCGCTGCCCGCGCCGCTCGAGGATGGAGCCTCGAAGGACGGGGTGCTGCAGGAGTACTACGAGTTGCTGTCGCGCCCTGGGTGGAGCTTCAGCCGCCTGATTGGCCGAAGCGCCAAGGCGCGCGCATTCGAGCATGTCATCAACCACAGCGACGCGGAGGGGTATTACCTGCCGCATGACTTTGAGAGGGTGCTGAACCCGCCGGATTCGTTCGGCATTGCGGGAGGGATGATCGGATCGTCGGTGCGATTGAAGAGCGAGTGCGTGCGACTCGCGGAAGCGCTCGGGCTTCCGCTCGACGTCGAGCCCGAGCAGGTTGAGACGCTCATCACCCGCGAAGTGATGGCCAATCCTGCGGAGCGGTGGCAGGCGTACCCCGCGGAATCGTACATGTGCGCGACGCTGCTTCGTGCCGCGGATCATTCGATCAAACATGGCGCGGCGATCGTGTTTTGTTGACAGGACTAGTGCGCGGCCTTGCGTGTTGGCATGAGCGCGGCCGAGTCCTTCACGCCGAGGTTGAGGAAGACCTCGCGCGTGGCGGTGGAGCGGTTGAGGGTGTAGAAGTGGATGCCGCGGACGTTGTGGTCGAGGAGGTCGCGGCACTGCTCTGTGGCCCAGTGGATGCCGACGCGGCGGACGGCCTCGGGGTCGCCATTGGCGCGATTGACGGCGCGGATGAGCGGGGCGGGGAAGCGGGTGCCCTGGGCCATGTCGGCCATGCGGTTCATGCCGGCGAGGCTGGTGATGGGCATGATGCCGGCGACGATGGGGACCTTGATTCCGGCGAGGCCGCAGCGGTCGCGGAAGTCGTAGAAGTCGTGGTTGTTGAAGAAGAGCTGGGTGCAGATGTAGTCGGCGCCGGCGTCGACCTTGGCCTTGAGGTAGTCCATTTCCTTGACGCGGTTGGGCGTGCCGGGGTGGCCTTCGGGGTAGCCGGCGACGCCGATGCCGAAGCCGCGCTGGTCGGGGTGGCTTCCGGTGGCGTTGAAGTTCTGGATGAAGGCGACGAGGTCGCAGGCGTGCCGGAAGGCGTCCTTGGAGCGATCGTGGGTAGTGCCCTGGGGGAGATCGCCGCCGAGGGCGATGATGTTGGAGATGCCGGCGGCGGCGTAGCGCTCGAGGATGGAGCGGACTTCTTTTTCGGTGTGGCCGACGCAGGTGAGGTGGGGGAAGGGATCGACCACGCCGCGCTGCTTGATGCGGACGACGAGGTCGTGGGTGAGGTCGCGCGTAGAGCCGCCGGCGCCGTAGGTGATGGAGACGAACTGGGGCTTGAGGGTTTCGAGCTCGGAGATGGAGTGGTAGAGCTGCTCCGCGGCTTCCGCGGTCTTTGGCGGGAAGAACTCGAAGGAGAAGGTGGCGGGGAAGGTGTCGAAGAGTTCGCGGGCGTGCATTGCGATGTGGGATGTCGGGTGGGGGGAAGCCGGATGTGAAGCCAAAGATGAACGCGGCGGTGCGCCCTGCACATAGGCATCCACTGCGACCATTATACCCGTTTATGCGGATATATGGATGGACGAAAACCGATGCCTATCGAGCGTCAACGAAGCGTCCGTCGATTCGTACATCGGCCTTGCTGGAGTTGGCGATCTGCACGCGGACCTGGGATTCTTCGCCGGGATGGACGAGAACGCGGCCGCGCCATTCGTTTTTGATGGGAGCGGCCTCATCGCGCAGAGAGACCAGCCTCTTGCCGGGGAGCTCGACGATGAACTCGCCGTGACCGTTGGAATCACCCTCGGCCGAGCCGGCGAAGGCGACGTGGGTGATCTCGAAGGCTTTTCCGGGGGGAATGCTGCCGCCGTGCACGTACACGGTCGACTTTTCTCTTGTCGAGACCGGGAGCTTCATGTCGAGCGGGACAGCCGAACATTGATCGACGTAGATTGATTTCTGGCCGAGCATGTCGACCGCGACGGGGTTCCCGCCGACCGATCCGGACCGCAACTGGATCACGACATTCGGCGAGCGGAGGGGGATTTCGACGGCGGCGGGCGTATTGGCGCAAGGACTGGATGGCCCGGCGCTTGAACACGCCGCGAGAGCGAGCGAGCAGCCTGCAAGCATGGCGCAGCGGGCCAGAGTTCCGAGTCGATCGAGCGTCATGGGAAGTTCCTTTGGGCTATTGGCCCTTGAGCTTGCGAAGCTGTTCCATGGTGTTCTCGACCTGTCGGCGGAGCAGGCGGACCTGGAGCATGGCCTTCACTCGTGTGACGAGTTCGAGCTTGTTGACGGGCTTGGTGAGGAACTCGTCGGTGCCGGATTCGACGGCGCGCTCGGCGTCGGAGACCTCGTTGAGCGCGGTGACCATGATGATGGGGATGTCCTTGGTGGCGGGATTTTCCTTGAGCTTCACGCAGGCCTGGTAGCCGCTCATGCGCGGCATCATGACGTCGAGGAGGATGACGTCGGGCTGGCGCTGCTCGACGGCGGCGAGGGCTTCGAGGCCGTCGTAGGCGGTGCGGATGTCGGCGCCGAGTTCTTCGAGGTAGGCCTCGAGGAGTTCGACGTTCTGGGCGTTGTCATCGACGATGAGGATGGAGACGCCTTGGGTGGCGGGCTCGGTAGGGAGGGGTTTGGTTGTAGGGTCGGCCACGGGAAAACCTCAATTCTGAGATCACGACCGGCAGGATGGTTCTCGGCCTATCGTACACAGTTCTGATACCCGCTTCAGTGGCTGATAACCGCGCCGTTTGTCGACAGGGTCCGCGACCGACCCATGACCAGCAGCGGCCAGCGGAGAGTAGGCGTCGTGGGTTCCGAGTCTTCTCGGGCCAGTTCTGGCCCAAGCGAGGTTGTGCGACATGGCTTGGGGAACGGTCGTGAAGTGCGCGTGGAGCGACAAGTTTCGAGTGCCGACGGCCGCGGAGCTTCGGGAGGGGCTGGCCCCGCCGTCGCGTGCGGTGCTCGATGAGGCGCGTCGGCGGTTGGGCGATCTGCCCGGGGTGGCGGAATCGCTTGTGTGGCAGGGCGTTCCGTGGCGGTGGACGTTTGTGTACGCGGATCAGGAGCACGGGGATGCGCGTGCGACGGCGTATCTGATTCCGGACCCGCAGCGTCTGCAGGTGTGCGTGCCGCTGAACCAGGAGCAGATCGAGCAGTTTCCGCTCAAGCGCATGAAGAACCCGATCCGCGATGGGATCGTGTATGCGCGGAACGTGGGCGGCGTGTGGTGGCCGACGTGGGAGATTCCGACGTCGGGGGCTCTGGGTGAGGTGCTGGATCTTCTTTCGCGGAAGATGAAGGTGGTGGCGGCGGGGCAGCCTGTGGAGGCCTGAGAGACATTTTCAGCCATTGGAGCGAGGCTCGGAGCCACGCCGATACTGCCTGAACGGGCGGCGCTGTATGCTGCGCCGCAAGAGAAAAGGAACATTGCGCGGCCGGAGGCCGCGGGGAGATGTGCATGCCGGGACTTCGCGCTGCGTCGGGATGGGTTCGGTCGCTTGGGGAGATGTGCGTGCTGGCGGGGCTGGGGGCGGCGTGCATGCTCGCGACACCCGTGCGGGCGGAAACACTCGATCGGAAGGTGCACAATGCGCTGTCGCAGGCGCATCTGGGCGGGGCGCACGTGGGCGTGAGCGTGCTGGACTGCTCGACGGGGGAGATGCTGGTGAGCTTCGAGACGGGCGGGGGCGGGTCGCGGGACGGCTTTCTGCCGGCGTCGAATCTCAAGCTGCTCACGAGCGGGGCGGCGTTCCTGGTGCTGGGGAAGGACTTCGAGTTTCAGACGAAGATCATCTCGGACGGGGACCGGCTGATCGTGATGGGGGCTGGCGATCCGGCGTTCGCGGAGCCGAAGCTGCTCGACGACATGCACATGAGCGTGGATGAGTTCGTCGATCGGATCGTGGAGTCGGTGAAGTCGGCGAGCGTGGGGCCGATCCGCGAGATCGTGGTGGATGATCGGGTGTTCGATCGCGAGTATGTGCACCCGGACTGGCCGAAGGACCAGCTGAACCTGAGCTACTGCGCCGAGGTGAGCGGGCTGAACTTTCACGCGAATCTGATGAACGTGTACGTGTCGCCGGGGAGCAACGGCGAGGTCGTGGCGCGGACGGAGCCGGGGGGATCGTGGATCACGCTCAAGCGGCTGGCGCGGACGGTGCGGGAGGGGAACACGGAGGTGTGGCTGGAGCGGGAGGCGTGTCCGCCGGCGGATCCGTTCACGTTCCGGCTGCACGGGACGGTGCGGGCGGCGGTGACCGAGCCGGTGCGGGTGACGGTGGATCAGCCGGGGCTGTTCTTCGGTCGCGTGCTGGCGGATCGGGCGGCCCGTGCGGGTCTGGGGACGGGGACGGCGCCGATCTCGTCGCGGCTGGTGGGCGCGGACGAGGCGTTCGGTGATCCCGCGGCGCAGCGGGTGCTGACGGTGGTGCGCACGCCGCTGAGCGTGGCGCTGGAGCGGTGCAACGTGGATTCGGAGAACCTGTACGCGGAGTGCCTGTGCAAGCTGATCGGGCACCGGGTGACGGGGCAGCCGGGGACGTGGGGGAGCGGGACGGCGGTGGTGCGGATGCAGATCCGCGACAAGCTGGGTGCTCAGGCGGGGGGGAGCGGGGGGCTGGTGCTGGCGGATGGGTCGGGGCTGTCTCGGAACAACCGGATCACGCCGGAGATCATGACGCGCTGGCTGCGGGTGCTGGCGGCCGAGCCGGGAGGCGACATGTTCGTCGGCTCGCTCGCCTTGGCGGGCGAGGAGGGGACGCTGCGCAAGCGGTTCCGCGGTGTGAAGCTGCACAACGAGGTTCGGGCCAAGAGCGGGTACATCCGCGAGGTGCGGACGCTCTCGGGGTATGTGAGCAACACGACGACCGGGCGGCGGATCGCGTTCAGCGTGCTGGTGAACAACGTGCCGAGCGGGGGCGACGGGAGCGCGAAGCAGTTCCACGAGGCGGTCGTGGAGGCGGTGGACGACTACCTGGCGGAGGTGAGCAAGGCGACGGCGGGCGTGAGCGAGAAGTGAGTCAGGGGGCGGGCGGGGGCTGTGTGGCGAAGGTGGAGGCGGGGGTGGGCGGCGGTTCGGGCGGGGGCGGGACGTCGACGCGGGTTTCGATGATGGTGCGCCGGTCGGGGTCATAGACGTAGAGCGCGTTCGGGTCCGTCTCGGCGAGGCGGGCCTGCTTGTGCGTGCCGTCGCAGATGGGGAAGGTGCGGCTGAGGCCGCAGGCGCAGATGGAGATGGGCTTGTCGGTGGGGCCGATCTTGATGGAGCCGGTGGCGGTGAGGCGGACGAGTCGTGGCATCGCGGCGGGTTCCTTCGCTTACTATCTCGATCCCTTGGCGATGTGATCCACCCGTCCATTCTTGAAGTACACGGAATAGTGGTCGCCGAAGGCTCCATAGTACCCGAACAGGAACTCATCCAATGCGAGGAGTCGTTGTCGTGCGGCGGGCGTCAATCGCTGCCAGACGGGTTCACCTGCGACCTTTTCCTCCATGGCGTTTGAGTGCCATGCGAACGTGGGCTCGCCGCAGCGTGCGATGACCTGATCCGGCGTGAGTCCCCGCATGGCACTCTCGCGGAAGCGCCAGTCGTAGCGGAGCATCGGAGCGGCCAGGGCCAACCAGAGCGCGCCGAGGATGAGAATAACGATCGCCCAGCGAGGGAACCGCTTCTTGCGGCGTGTCTGTATTGACACTTCGGTCATGGCGGTGGGCGCCGGCTCACGCCGGGCTCGGGAGCGTCTCGAGGATCTGCGTGAGCACGCCGTGGGGCGAGTCGGGGGGGTAGCCGCCGCCGTTGTGCATGCCGCGGAGGAAGGAGACGGAGCTGCGGCCGATCATGCGGTGGGCGCAGACGGGGAGGACGTTGTCGATGACGTCTTCGGGGACGACGTAGTCGCGGGCGCGGAGGACGGCGGTGGCGCGGGCGGCCTGGGCGAGGGCGAGGGCGCCGCGCGGGGAGAGGCCGACCTGCAGATCGTCGCGCGAGCGGGTCGCGTTGGCGAGGGCGATGATGTACTGGATGAGCGTCGGCTCCATGCGGACGCGGTCGACCTGCTGCTGGAGCTCGAGGACATCCGCGGCGTGGAGGACGGGCTTGAGGGCGTGCAGGGCGTGGTCGGCGGGGCGGAGCGCGAGGACGCGGGCCTCGACCTCGGGGGATGGGTAGCCGAGGCTGATGCGCATGAAGAAGCGGTCGAGCTGGTTCTCGGGGAGCGGGTAGGTGCCCTCGAAGTCGAAGGGGTTCTGGGTGGCGATGAGCATGAAGGGCTGGTCGAGGGGGTGGCTCTTGCCGTCGACGGTGACGGTGGCTTCGCTCATGGCCTCGAGGAGGGCGGTCTGGGTGCGCGGCGGGGTGCGGTTGATCTCGTCGGCGAGGACGATGTTGGCGAACAGCGGGCCCTTCTTGAACTCGAAGCCGCCCTTGAGGCCGTTGCCGTTGACGCCGGTGGCGCCGCTCTCGGCGCGGAAGAGGCTGACGCCGATGATGTCGGAGGGGAGCAGGTCCGGGGTGAGCTGGATGCGGCTGAAGGAGCAGTCGACCGAGCGTGCGAGGGCGGTGGCGAGGACGGTCTTGCCGACGCCGGGGACATCCTCGATGAGCACGTGGCCCTTGGCGAGCAGGCAGCAGATGACCTGCTCGACGGCGCTGGGGTTGCCGAGGAACACGCCGGAGATGCTGTCCCGCAGTCGCTGGATGGGTGGGGTCATGGTTGGCAAAGCGGTGGCCATCGGAATCGACGCCGCGGGGCACGAGGGGCACACGAGTATACGGATGGGGCCCTCGCGCGGTTGATGCGCACGGCGCGGCGGATCTTGTTACCCTTGTCTTCCCATGCCGCCCGACGATGCAACCGCCGCCGATTCGAACGCGAATGGCGGACGGAGCGCGCCGGCGCACACGCCGGGCGCGGCGGGTCGCGAGCCGGCGCCGAGCCTCGGGCGCGAGCTGGAGGGCGATCTTCCCTGCGTGGTGTGCGGGTACAACCTGCGGGGGCTTTCCATCCGATCGATGTGCCCGGAGTGCGGGACGGGCGTGCGCGCGACGATCCTGTCGGTCGTCGATCCGCTGGCGAGCGAGCTTCGGCCGATCGATTTTCCGCGGCTGACGGCGGCGGGCGTGGTGCTGTGGGCGGCGGGGGCGGTGGCGGTGGCGGCGATGTCGTGGCTGCCGCAGGCGGCCGATGCGCTGCACTTTCTGGGCGTGCGCGGGGTGGATCGGCCGAGCGCAGCGCTGGGGGTGCTGCTGGGGGTGTGCACGTCGGGGGTGGGCTCGCTGGCGCTGATCCGGCCGCACGCGGGGATCCCGCGGGTGCAGAGCGTGCTGGCTGGGCTGGCGACGGCGTGCTATGTGCCGCTGGCGATCGTGCTGTGGAACTATCACACGGACATGGACCTTGTGGGCGGACCGCACTATCTGTCGGGGTGGCGGCCGGGCGTCGATGCGGTGCTGTCGCTGGCGAGCGCGGGGGCGCTGATCGCGCTGATCGTGATGTTCGAGCGGCCCAACGCGCGGCTGCTGGTGGCGCGCAGCCTGGTGATGCGGACGGGGCGCGTGGACCGGCAGACGATGTGGGTGATGGCGGTGGCGGCGTGCGTGCTGGCGGTGGGGGCGCTGCTGGGGGCGGCGCCGAGCAGGTCGCCGGGGGTGGTGGATGCGCTTCGGACGATCGGCGTGGGGCTGATCGTGCTGTCGTCGCTGCTGCTCTCGATCGGGGCGCTGGGGTCGCTGCTGGATTGCGTGCGGATCGCGGGGGCGATCTTGATCCCGAAGGTGACGCTGCGGCAGGTGATCCGGGAGGGGCGGCCGCGGAGCAGGCTGATGGAGGTGATCGATCCGATGCGACCGGCATCCGCGGAAGAGGCCGGACGGAACAGGAGTGGGGGAGAGGAGGAGAGCGCGAGAGGGGAGACCAGGGGCGGGGAGACCGGCATCGGGGAGAGCGGCATCGGGGAGAGCGGGGCGCCATGACCGATGCGGAGCGGGAGCGGTTTGATCTGCTGGTGCAGGATGCGATCGAGTCGCTTCCGGCGCGGGTGCGTGCGCTGATCGATGAGGTGCCGATCGTGGTGCTGGACCGGCCGACGCCGGAGATGATGAAGAGCCTGGAGGCGGAAGGGACGGTGGAGGCGGGGGCGGACCCGGCGGAGCTGTGCGGGCTGCACACGGGGACGGCGATCACCGAGCGATCGGTGGAGGATCCGGGCGGATGGGGACGGCCGGGGGCGGACACATTCGCGCCGGAGGAGATCCACTTGTTTCGCGAGGGGATCGTCGGGCTGGCGACGGATGATGCGGGATGGAGTTCAGAGCACGCGGAGGAGGATGTGTACGAGGAGATCCGCGTGACGATCCTGCATGAGGTTGGGCATCACTTCGGGCTCGATGAGGGGGATTTGGATGAGTTGGGGTATGGGTGAGCGGGATTCGGATCACCACAGAGGCACAGAGGCACAGAGAAGAGCGGGCGGGGGGAAAGACAACAGCCCGGGCGTCCGCCCGGGCTGCTGGTCTGAACTCACAAACTGTCTCTCTCTGTGCCTCTGTGGTTCACTCAGGCCGCGACCTTCAGCGTCGGCGTGGCGCTGGCGAACGAACCGCCGCCGCCGTGGCCGAACTGGAGCGTGAAGACCGGCGAGGCGGGCCCGGCCATCTGGCCGCGGAAGGCGAAGACCTGGTACTGCACGCTGCCGAGCCCGGCGGGGATGGTCTTGTCGGTGAACTCGCGCTTGCCGATGACGCCGACCTGCGCGTAGCTCCCCGTGGAGTCGTCCCGGCGCATCACGTTGTACACGACGTTGCCGCCGGGCGGGTTGGTGCATTTCCACTTGAGGGTGATGTTGCCCGCATCGTCGAGCGTGGCCGAGAAGGTGTTGGGCTGTCCCGGCGGGAGGCTGGGCGTGGCGGGCGCGGTGGGAGGGACCTCGGCCTTGGCGAAGACCTCCATCGGGTCGGCGCTGGCCTCGGCGAAGGTGACGATGGTGCGGACGAGCGTCGCGATGGTCTTGCGGAGCGTGGAGACGGCGGCGTTGGCCGTCAGGGTGGCGGACTTGGCGCCCTCCCTGGCGGCGAGCTGCGCGGCCACGGCGGCGATGGCCGCATCCGCCTGATTCTTCAGATTCGTGACGTCTCCGGCGCTGATGCCGATCGAGGCCTCTATCCCCGACCAATGGCTCGCGTGCTCGGAGCAATAGTTGAGAAGGTCCTGAACGGTGCTGGGAACTCGACCCATGATTCGTGTCTCCTGTTCTTGAGTTCTTGAGTGAAAGAGCGATCGGGGAGAGGGATCGGCCTCCCTGGTGGTGCTCCCGAGCGGTTGTGCGTGAGATTGGGAAGATCGGCCCGCGCCCAGTCGGCGCAGACGGAACATCCTGCCATTGTCCGCCATTTCCCGGCGGCACATCCACGGAGGGATGGCTGGCACCGACCGGCGGCCCCGAGCCGGCCCGAGTCCTGCTCGCGTCTGTGCCGACCATTTCCGGGGGTGCGACCGAGTTTTTTCCTTTCTGAAAGCCGAACACGGCCGCTCCACATCCTGCGAGTTCCCGGTAACATCAAGCTTCCTCGACCGCAACGGAAGAACGATGATGAGGAACGACCGCCCCGCCACGTCTCGAAGCGCATTCTCCATCATGGAGGTGCTGGTGGTGATCGGCGTCGCGATGATCCTCGTGGGATTGGTTGTGCCGGGGCTGGCGGGGGCTCGGCAGGTCGCCAGGCAGAGCGCTTTCTCCGCGAACGTTCGCCAGGATGCGCTTCTCGCGCAGACATATTGCAACGACTACGCGGGCGTGTATCCCGTCTCCGATCCGGACCCGACGGAGGCCGCGTGGCGGTGGTACACCGTCCTTCGGAACAGCGGATACATCGCCGCGGATGCGGATGTTGATCCGGACGGCGCTCGCCGGTATGGCGAGGTCCGCGTGCAGCTCTCCAAGTGCGTCGTCATGCCCGCGGAGCGCATGCGCCGGGGCTACACGCTCCCGCCGAGTGAGCAACGCACGAGCGCTGTGCGGGATGATCAGGTGACCTACCCGGCGCAGAAGGGACTGCTCATCCCCCTCTGCTCGGAGCCGCTTCCCCAGCCCGACTCCCGGGGGCGGTGCTTCTACTACGTCGGAAGAGTGACCGAGCCCATCGCTTTCGCGGACACGAGCGTCGTGATCCTCGATCGGTTCGATCTTGTGGGCGGGACCGCCCCCGTCGAGATCGACGGGATCGGCCTGCCGGTGTACGCGAGTTGGGGCGGTTGTAGAGCGCGGGACCGCTGAAACGGACGCACGCGCCCGGAGGGTCTTTGCCTAACTTTGCGGGAATGTCCATGGACCTGCTCACAGTCTTGCTCCGGCGTTCTTTGGTCGTGCTCCTCGCCGTCATGGCGTGGGCGGCTGCCACACCCCTCGCGGCGGGGGCCGATGACTTTGACGAGCTTGCGCCGAAAATCCGCGCCTTGGTTCCATCTGAGGGCACGATCGAGGCGGTGTACGTGGCCAAGGACCCCGGGGCGATCGGGGAAGAACTCGTCGGGTTCGATCTCGGCCACGGCGCCTGGTACCTCGTGTCGAGTTTGTCGGCGATGGGCCTCGACCCCGCGGGGCGGTATTTCGCGGGCCCGCCCCAGCGCCTGCCCGACGTTCGATTCATCACCGATGGCACGACGATCGATCAGGACGAGATCGACCAATACTGCGCCCAGCCGATGCTCTGGGACATTCTGAACAAAGGCCGGAAGGCGTACACGGTGCACAAGGACCCCTCCGGGGGGTACACGGTCACGACCACGGGCCCCAGAGGAAGGCGGACTCTCGACATCGAGTCGATCGCAAAGGACTTTCGCTCCCAGTTCCCGCCCGGGCTGTGGGAGGTGACCCTGGATGAGAACGCCGTGCCCGTTCGGCTCCATCGCTCCTGGAGCGGCCAGGAGGACTCGATCGATTTCCACTGGTCGAAGCGGCCGAAGTCTCCATGGTTGCTCAACGAGCAGACGCCGCAGCTTCGGCTGGGCTCGTTCACCGCCGGGAACGACCCTTCGAGATTCGAGCGCGCCTCGGTCGCTTCGAGCGGGCTCGACAGCGTGACGCGGATCGAAGAGGCCAAGGCGTTCCTCGTGCAGCAGTCTCTCGCGAGCCGCGGTCGTTCCGCAGGCCAGGCGGGCGCTGCGACCGGGCCCGCCGCGCCCGGCGTTCTTCGATCCGGTTGGCGGTGGGCGGTGATCGGCGGGAGCGTGCTCGCCTGCGTTGGAGTTGCCGGATGGGCGCTGCGGCTCATCCGCGGCGCGCGCGGCAAGAGCGGGGGGTCGGTCGCGCGGTAGGACAGGGAACGTCGCGGGTGCTCGCCCCCGGGGGGACACTGCCGCCGTGTGTCGCTGCCCGCCGCCCGGATGCGCCGGTCGGGGGCGGGTCCGGTCCAGACCGTCGCCGCTCCGGAGCGAACTGGGCCCGGGAAGCTCCGCCGGTGGCCCGGTTTGCTGTGGACCGGGCCACGGATGCTCTGCCGGCGGCCCGGTTTGTTCCAAATCGGGCCACGGATGCTCTGGCCGTGGCCCGGTTTGTTCTGAAAGGGGCCGCGGATGCTCTGGCCGTGGCCCGGTTTGCAGCGCTCGGTTTGGTGTCCGCAGCGGCCAAACGGCGGTTGGCGGCGGCAAGTGCGGGGAATATCGGGCGGACCCGAACGGCAAAGGTGTCGAGGTGCGGGGCGTCAAGGCGCCGGGCGGAGGGTCGAGAGCGGCGCCCGCTGGCACCGCGACACCTTGTCACCTAGGCACCTTGTCACCCCGTCACTGCTACGGGCAGCCGATGAACCAGGCGTTGAGGAACGCGAAGATGTCGGCGACGGCGATCCCGCCCATGCCGTCGAAGTCGGCTCGCGGGTCGCCGGCGAACCAGGCGTTGAGGAACGCGAAGATGTCCTGCACGCTCACGCCGCCCATGCCGTCGAAGTCCACCGCGCACGGCGGCGGGGGGGCGGGGCGGAGGTAGAAGATGCCGCGGGCGTTGGGGGCGCCGAGCTGGGTGATGTCCGAATCGGACATGGGCTGGTCGGTGAACATAAGATTGGCGATGTAGACGCTCTCGCCCCAGCCGTTAATGTCGCAGAAGAGGCCGAGGGTGGAGGCGGTGGGGGCGCCCGTGGCCGCGCCGCCGCTGCCGGCGCCGCCGGAGTAGGCCCAGGGGCTGGGGAACTGGCCCCACCCCCCCGGGCCGTTCCATGTGGCCGCGGGGATGACGGTGGCGTTGGGTGCGGGCGGGGCGGCGGTGCCGCTCGCGGGCTGGGCGGAGTTGTCGCCCCAGCGCGGGTCGGTGGATTTGCAGGCGTTGTAGACCCAGTCGGCGCCGCTGGTGCCGATGAGGGCGCCGTTGACGAAGATGCGGCTCTGGGCCTTGCCGTAGAGATCGTTCACGATGGCGAGGCGGAACCAGATGTTCGGGCCGACCGCGCCGGCGGAGACGGCGCCGGCGTAGGGGACGGTGTTGCCGACCTTGGCGAGGCCGGGGCCGGAGCCGGAGACGGTGAGGAAGACGTCGGAGGAGGAGTTGTCGTTGGCGCTGGCCTCGAGGATGGGGATGCACTGGTTGTTGCCGGCGGCGTTGGCGTGCGCGGCATCCCAGGAGGCTTGCGGGATGAGGATGTCGGCGACGATGGTCCACTGGCCGATGCGCTCATCGGGCCAGAAGTCGCGGGTGTTGGGCCAGAGGGCGAGGCCGAGGCCGCGGGATTTGGCGGTGTCGGTCGGGGCGCTCGCGTTGCGCGGCGGGGAGGTTTTGTAGACGGTGTCCTCTTCGCCGGAGCCCGGGCCGATGTTCGGGATGCCGAAGCTCGTGGTGGTGCCGAAGGAGGATTGGGTCTGCGTGACGCCGGTGGGCGTGGCGGGGCTGGGGTAGGTGGTCTCGCTGCCGACGCCGCCGAGGAGCGGGCCGAAGGCGGGATCGTCGAGATAGCGGATCTTGCTGGGGCCGGAGGCGGGGGCGAGGCCGGACTCCTTGACGCTCTGCAGGTCGCCGTCGAAGTGCCACTCGCTGATTACGGGCGCGGGCGGGGTCCACGTGCTGACGACGAGGCCGCCGGAGTTGATGTCGAGGCCGAGGCCGGAGGGCTTGGTGATGTTCGTGACGGCGGCGTAGCCGACGCCGCTGGCGAGGAGTTGCTGGTTGAAGGTGAGGCTGATGGTGAGGCCGGAGAAGGTGCCGCCGACGACCTCGGAATCGAGGCGAGTGGGGAGCGTGCCGGCGGTGTTGCGCATGGAGCCGAGGAGCGTGCGCTGGCCGCCGATGAAGAGGGAGTCGAGGACGGTGCAGAGGGACTTGTTGGAGCCGACGACGAGGAAGCCGACGAAGCCGGTGCCGGTGACGTTCGGGTTGAAGGCGAACTGGTAGCCGGCGGCGGGGAGGATCGGGGAGGTCCCGGTGACGACGATGTCGGGGGCCGTCGAGCCGGAGGAGGGGATGGAACGGCCGGAGCAGTCGACGGTGATGGTGGAGGACTGGGCCGCGGCGAGGCCGGCGGTTCCGCAGGCCGCCAGGATCGCCCAGATTCCCCGGCCGAGAGTCGTCGTGTGCGCGGATCGGATTGCTGGCATGGCTCGCTCCTTCGTGCGAGAGTTTACCCCAAAGCCCCGGGGATGCTCGCGGGGTTCGGGAAACTGTTATCATTCCGGCACGGCCCGGGAGGCTTGCACATCCCTCATCCGCGTTGGGACATTCCGCACCGCCGCGATTCAGCGTTCACCCTCATCGAACTGCTGGTGGTGATCGCGATCATCGCGCTGCTGGCGGGGATCCTGCTTCCGGCGCTGGGCAAGGCGCGGGAGGCTTCGCGGCGGGCGCGGTGTCTTTCGAACACGCGGCAGCTTGCGCTGGCCGCGGCGAGCTACTCGAACGACAACGCGAAGGGGTGCTTCGTGCCGGCGTTCTTCGACTGGGAGGACAACATCGGGTGGCTGTTCCCGGAGTACATCTCGGACTACCACGTGGCGATCTGTCCGTCGACGCGGAACATGATCCGGCCGGACTACATGCTCAGCGATGAGCTTGGGTCGAACGCGACGGACCTGTACGGGCGCGACTTCATCCGCGACACGTTCTTTGCGGCGCGGGACAAGGACGATGATTCGGGCGGGCACTCGTACGAGGTGCGGGCGTGGTTCACGGCGGGGAAGTACCTGGATGGATCGCTGGTGTACACGCCGCCGGGGGTGAGCGTGGCGGCGCAGCTTGGGTGGAAGGCGGATCCGAACGATCCGAACGACCCGCTGCAGCAGGCGGCGCAGCTCTTCAGCCGGAACGTGCTCAAGACGCAGGCGAAGGTGATCTTCGCGGACAAGTGCTACTTGTTCATTGACAACGACAACGACCAGTCGGTGGTGCCGGGGATCGGGCGGCCGGATGGGATCAACAACTGGCCGGATCCGTGGAACAACCATGGGACGGATGGATACAACATCTCGTACGTGGATGGGCACGCGGCGTTTGCGAAAGCGGATGCGAGCGGGAAGCTGATACGGGTGTACCTGGACAGCTACGACGAGCCGCCGACGAACTATCAGAACGTGTCGCCGTATCGGCAGCGGAGCGTGAGCACGCCGGCGGGGAGCGTGCCGGAGTATTACCAGCCGTAGGTGTTGGGTGCTCGGTGCGACGGGCTCTACACTCGTCCGTGTCATCGACGGCCCCCAAAGTGTGGACGACTCGCGCGCTGATGGCGTGGATGCATGCGGCGTTTACGAAGCATGGGGTGGATTCGCCTCGGCTCATGTCGGAGCTGTTGATGGCGCATGTGCTGGGATTGGATGGGAAGGATGGAAGCGGCGGCAGGCTCAGGTTGTACATGGATCAGGACCGGCCGGCTTCCAGCGCGGAGCGGGCGCGCTTGCGGGACCTGGTGGGGCGGGCGCTCAAGCATGAGCCGGTGCAGTATCTGGTGGGTGAGGCGTGGTTCTATGGGCTGCCGTTCTACGTGAGTCCGGCGGTGCTGATCCCGCGGCCGTGCACGGAGGTGATTGTCGAGGAGGTGCTGTCGCACGCTCGGGCGGCCTGGGGTGCGGCGGGGAAGTCTGGTGAGGGTTTGCGGATCGCGGATGTGTGCACGGGGTCTGGGTGTGTTGTGATTGCGCTCCTGAAGAACCTGCCGCACGCGACGGGGATCGGGGCGGACATATCGGCCGATGCGCTGGCGGTGGCGAAGCGGAACGCGGAGCGGCATGGGGTGGATGGGAGAGTGGAACTGGTGCAGGGGGACCTGCTCGAGCCGCTGATCGATCATCCGGCGGGGGGCGGCGTGGGGGGGAACTTTCACTACCTGGTTTCGAATCCGCCGTACATCCCGGACAGCGAGTGGGATGCCGTGCCGGTTCCCGGGCAGGAGCCGCTGGTGGACAGGAGCGTGCGGGACTTTGAGCCGCACCTGGCGCTTCGCGGCGGGGTGGATGGATTGAGGTTCGTGCGGCCGCTGATCGAGAAGGGGCCGGAGCGGCTGCGGGAACGCGGGGTGATGATGGTGGAGATCGCCGCGGCGTCGGCGAGGGCGGCGTTGAAAATGATGCGGGAGCAACCGCTGATTGATCCGGATTCCGTGCGTGTGGTCAAAGACCATGAGGGGTTGGAGCGGGTGGTGGTTGGGACTCGGCGGGCGTAGGGGGCCGAGTAATGGGCGGCGGGGCGTACGGGCGGGAAGCAGTACGCGGAGGCCGCGGAGCAGGCACAGAGGGCACAGGGGGGGTTGTAGAATGGAGCGATGAGGCCGCACGCGAGGATCCGCAAGGCGATCAGGTGGGGTGGCGCGGTGGTGACAGTGCTGCTGGTGGTGGTGTGGGTGGGGAGCACATGGATTGAGTTTGGCTGCTGCAATCGGCCCGGTCTTTCGGTGTTCGTGTCGGGCGGATACGTCGTTACCGAGCGCACGCGCCCGCTGACAACTTCGCGGGGGTGGGTGTTCCCATCGCCGATGCCGCGGCCCATGCAGGGATGGTACTGGCGGTCCCAGTATCGACCGGCTTGGCGCTGTTCAAAGGAGTTCGGCATCATCGACGACAACGGAGAGTGGTCCGCCGACAGCCTGCTGCGATGGGCGTCTCTGGCCGGACTTTTGAGCGGCATCGTGCTGTGGTGGATGACCGTGCTTGATCGCCGCGCTGCGAGGCGTCTTAACATCTGCCCCCAGTGCCACTTCGATCGCACCGGCCTCGGGCTCTCTGCGAGGTGCCCGGAGTGCGGCTCTTCGCCGGCGGAGCCGGCGGCACACGCTTAGCCCGGGGCGCGAGCCCCGGGTGTGCAGCGCCGATGCGCGCGAGCCCACGGAGTGGGCGGCACAGAGTTGCGCACACACGCCGGTTGTGTCGCCCGCTCCGCGGGCTCGGACTCCCGCGCCGGCCATGCCCGGCACTCGCGTGCCGGGCTAAGCATGTGCCGCCCGCTCCGCGGGCTGCGGAGGGTGTGGTAGACTCCCCGCATGAAGCCCCACCCGCGCATCCGCAAGGCCATCAAGTGGGGCGGCGCGGCGGTGACGGTGTTCTATGTGGTGGTGTGGATCGGGAGCGCGTGGATGGAGACGGGGCGGGTACGCAACAAGGACATGTCGGTGGTCGGTGTCCGGGCCGGCCAGTTCTTCTGGGGGAAAAAGGCGTGGCTCGAGACGATGCCGTCACCCGGCGGATGGATGTTTGGCCGGGCGCCGTTCCGCTTGGCCTGGTGGATTGGAGATCCGGGAGGTCCGCCCTTCCGCGGGTCCTCGAGTCCTCTCTGGTTGCCCGCGGGTGCGACCCTGCTGTTCACGCTGGCGGCGTGGCGGTCAGACTCCATGGCCCGGCGCGCGCATCTCAACCTCTGCGCGAAGTGCGGCTACGACCGCACCGGCCTCGCGACATCGGCGGTCTGCCCGGAGTGCGGCGCATCCGGCGAAGCCCGCGCCGGCCATCAGGTAAACTCCTCGTGATGTCCACGCCGCGCTGCGAACACTGCTCGTACGAACTCTCCGGGATCGACGTGCACCAGTTCATGGTCCGATGCCCCGAGTGCGGCAATGTCTCCGACATTCGCAGAAGCCCGCCGCCCAAGTTTCCCTGGTGGCACACGCCCGTCGCTCTCTTGGCCGCGTATGCGACCTACGCGAGCCTCTTCGGAATCATCGTGCTTGTCCACTGGCTTCTGGGCCCGCGCTCGCCGGACTTGACCGCGATGGGCCTGGTCATGCCCGCGGTTGCCGCGGCCATTGCCATGCTCACGCTCCGGCGCAACTACGCCGCGCTCTGGAGGTTTCGCTACGGCACAACCCACTGGCCGATCCGCGGCATCATCTCACTCGTCGTCGATTGGATGCTCTGGACGATCGTCATTTCGTTCTTGCCCATGGGGATCGCTGTGCTCGTTCGGGCGATCTGGCCCTGACCACGCCGGTTAGACCGTTACGCGTTCGAGCCGCCCCGCTCGCCCTTCGCCTCGTACATCCCACATCGTACATCCCACATCCCCTAGCACTCGCTCACGCCCACGGAGATGTGCACCGCCAGCCCCCCCTCGGACGTCTCCTTGTACTTGCTCTGCATGTCCAGGGCCGTTTCCCACATCGTCTTGATCACGCCGTCGAGGCTGACGCGGGCCTTCTCCGGGTCGCTCTCGAGGGCGATGTGGGCCGCGGTGATCGCCTTGATGGCCCCCATCGTGTTCCGCTCGATGCAGGGGACCTGCACCAGGCCGCCGATCGGGTCGCAGGTCATGCCGAGGTGGTGCTCCATCGCGATCTCCGCGGCCATCATCACCTGCCCCGGGCTCGCGCCGAGGACCTGCGCCAGGCCCCCCGCGGCCATCGCGCTGGACACGCCGATCTCCGCCTGGCAGCCGCCCATGGCCGCGCTGATCGTCGCCCCCTTCTTGAAGAGCGAGCCCAGCTCGCCGGCGGTGAGCATGAAGTCGATGATCCCCTGCTCGCCGATGCCCCCCGACATCTGCTTGCAGAAGCACCACGCGTACATGAGCACGGCGGGGATCACGCCCGCGGCCCCGTTGGTGGGGGCCGTGACGACGCGGCCGAACGCGGCGTTCTCCTCGTTCACGGCGAGCGCGAACGTGCTCACCCAGCGGAGGATCTGCTGGAACTCGCGGCTGGAGTTGCGCACGAGATCGAGCCCTCCCTGCATGTCGTCGTACTCGCAGCGCCCGGAGGA
>DASZWV010000218.1:0-4111 GCA_035546115.1 Phycisphaerales bacterium | reverse complement strand
AGCTGGCCAAGGGGAAGCGGGTGGATGACGCGGTCTTGGAAGCGTGGTTCGCCGGCGCCGGGATCGACACCAAGAGCCGCTCCGTGAAGAGGAGCATGGTCGATGCCGCGAAGCTCGCCAAGTACGCGGTGAACGATCCGGCGGCGATCGAGACGATGTCGAATGGCGGCTCGTGGACGCAGGACGACCGCGGTGCGCTTCGCGGGGTTGGGAGTTCGCGCAGCGTCGGCTCGTCCGGCTCCACGGTGATGGGAATGCCGGCGGGACCGATGGGGCCAAGCGTTCGTGCGTTGATGGTCGCGTTCGGCGTTCTGGGAGCGGTGTACTTGGCCGGCTGCGTGGGGATCATCTGGCGAAATCGACGACTCGTTCGACCGTTGACCCATCCTGTCGGCGGATAGCCGCGGGCAAGCGAGGAACGCGGGGTCGAGCGGAGCGCGGAGGCCTGGGTGCATGCGCGCGGAGACCGGGTGCGGACCCGAGCGGTGTTCCTCGCGTCCCGAACAGGGGGGGTGGAGGGCGGAAGAGGCCCTTCCCCCTTCCACTCAGGAGCCTTGCCATGAACATCGTGAAGTCTGTTCGTACGGAGCGTGTTGTGCGGATGGTCGCCCTTGCCCTGCTGGCCTGCGGCGTGCTTGCGGGTGTGCTCGTGCTGTCGGGCTGCTGCTGTGGCGGAGGCGGATGGGGCGGGGGTTGGCACGGCCACGGCGGCTGGCATGGCCATGGCGGCGGCCATTGGCGATAGGCGGCGCGCTATCGGATTGCGGCCTGAACTGCCGAATCCGAAGTCCGCTATCCGAGATCGAATCACTTCCGCTTCTTGAACTTGCTCTTGATGCTCGGCGTCGCCGTCGAGCCCTTCATCCGCGGCCCGAAACTCGGCAGGCCGCTCACGCCCGGCATCATGCCCGCCATGCCGCCCTTGCCGAGCTCCTTCACGGCCTTCACGCGGTCGAACGTGCCCATGCCGCCAAGGCTCTTGGCGAGCTTGTTCACCGTGGAGAACTGCTTGACGAGCTGGCCGACCTCCTGCTCGCCCGTGCCGCTCCCCTTGGCGACGCGACGGCGTCGCGGGTTGTCCAGCGTCTCCGGGCGCTTGCGCTCGCCGGGGGTCATGCTGTGCACGATCGCCTCCACGCGGTCGAGCTGCTTGTCGTCGATGTGAACATCCTTCAGCGCCGAGCCCACGCCCGGAAGCAGGCCCATGAGCTGCTTGAGCGGCCCCATGCGCCGCAGCGTGCGGAGCTGCTTGAGGAAGTCGTCCATCGTCATCTCGCCCTTGGCGAACTTCTCCTGCAGGGCCTCGGCCTCCTCCTCGCTCACCTGCTCGCGGGCCTTCTCGACCAGCGAGACGACGTCGCCCATGCCCAGGATGCGCGTCGCGATCCGCTCCGGGTGGAACGCCTCCAGATTCTCGAGCTTCTCGCCCACGCCGATGAACTTGATCGGCGCGCCGGTGATGTGCTTGACGCTGATCGCCGCGCCCCCGCGGGTGTCGGAGTCGAACTTGGTCAGGATGATCCCATCCACCTCGAGCTTGGCGTGGAAGGCCTTCGCCGAGTTCACCGCGTCCTGGCCCGTCATGGCGTCCACCACAAGGAAGATCTGGTGCGGCCCCACGGCCGTGTTGATCTGCTTGAGCTCATCCATGAGCGCGTCGTTGATGTGCAGCCGCCCCGCGGTGTCGAGGATCACCGTGTCGATGCCCTGCTTGCGGGCGTGCTCGACCGCGCGCCGGCAGACCTGCACGGCCACGCCGACGGCCTTGCCGTACGCCGCGACCTTGTCCGGCTCGGAGTAGAAGTACACCTGCGCTCCGCCCGCCATGTCCTGCTGAACCTGGGTGGCGACCGTGTGGAGCTGCTCAACGGCCGCGGGACGCTGCAGATCGGCCGCGGCCAGCAGAACCGAACGCCCGCGCTTCTTCAGATACGCCGCGAGCTTGCCGCACGTGGTCGTCTTCCCGCTCCCCTGCAGGCCGCACATCATGATCACGGTGGGGGGCGGTGAGACCTGGAGGATCGCCGACTCCTCCATTGACGCGGCGATGCGGGCCCGGGCCTCCTCCTCGCTCGTCGCGGGCGTCCCGCCGAGAAACTCCACGAGGCGGTCGTGGACGATCCCGATGAACTCCTGCCCGGGCTGGAGCGACTTGGTCACCTCGCGCCCGAGCGCATCCTCCTTCACGCCCTCGATGAACGCATCGGCGACATCCACCTGCACGTCCGCCTCGAGCAGCGCGTTGCGGACATCCGCGAGGGCCTCGGTAATGTTTGATTCGGAGATGCTCCCCTTGCCGGAGAGCTTGCGGAAGACGTTGGAGAAGCCTTCGGAGAGACGCTCGAACATGCGGACACCTCGGCGCGTAGAGCGGGGCTCCACGGGCTGAAAAAAGCACGGGATCAGGGGCTTGACCGGATGGAGGGTAGGGCGACCACCGTGCCGGGCGTCTCGATTACACTCTGATGCGTGAACGAGCCCGCCCCAACCCCGGACGTCCCAGCGACCGAACAATCCGTGCGGTTCAGCGTCGTCTGCGTGGATGATGAAGGGTCGTTCTTCCGCGTGCACATCGCCGCCCCCACGGCCGAGGCGGCCGCGGCCCAGGCGAGGGCGCAAGGTCACGTCGTCGCGATCACCTACCTCGACGGCCTGTCTCGCGCAGACCAGAACCGCATCCTGCGGGTTCTGCGTCGAAGCGACGGCGCCTGCCCGGCGTGCGGATACTCCCTCGAGGGGCTGCCGCGCAAGGATGGGCGGGTCATCTGTCCCGAGTGCGGATACGGCGGCCCGGTGCTCGACGCCCGCAAGCGTGCCTCGAGAGAGATCGAGCCCGGCAAGGCGTTCGTCTTCGTCGGCCTGTTTCTGTCGTTCGTCGAGGCGATCAACATGCTGCGTGCGCCGGAGTTTCCGCTTGTGGGCGTGGCCGGCCTGGTGATGGTGGCGATCGGGTACGAACGCGCCCGCGGTCGATTCCGCCCGTGGGTCCTGGTCGTCGCGGGGCTGGTCGTGGCGGCGGGCGTGCTGCGGAGCTTCTTCCGATGAGGGTTTGCGCCTGACCGACGAGGTCTCCAATCTCTTCCAGGTGACCGTCTCGGGCCCCGGCGGCGCGATGTGGAAGATCCTCGTGCGCGCCGTGGATGCCGAGTCGGCCGCGGGCGCCGTCCGCGCCCGCGGGCACCAGGTCGTCGGCGTGCGCCTGGCCGAGAAGCCCAGGAGCCGCCCGGCAACGCCGCCGCTCTCGTGCGTCAACTGCGGCTACTCGCTCCTGAACCTTCCCGCGGGCGATGCGGGCGAGGTGATGTGCCCGGAGTGCGGCAGGATCAACACGCCCGACCTGCCGGCGAGCGCCTCGACGTTCGCGGAGTTCAAGAGGCAAAGACGAGAGTACAAGCGACCCGTGGGATGCACGGTCTTCTCGTTGTTCCTCCTCATTGCCGTCGTGATCGTCGGTGCACTCGTGCGCTGGATCGGTCGGAGCTTGAACCTGTGGCCGTGAACGAAAAGAGCCCCCGGCAAACGCCGGAGGCTCTGGTGCGATCGTGTTGTTCTGATGGCTTACCAGCCGCCGCGGCCGCCGCCGCCACCACCGCCGCCACCACCCCAGCCGCCGCGGCCGCCACCACCACCACCGCCGCCGCCACGGCCGCCGCCGAAGCCGCCGCCGCCCGGGGCCTTCGGACGGGCCTCGTTGACGGTCAGGTCACGGCCCATGAACGGCTTGCCGTGCAGGGCCGCGATGGCCGCATCCGCCTGGGCCTTGTCGGGCATCTCGACGAACCCGAAGCCGCGTGGGCGGCCGGTGTCGCGATCCATCACGAGCTGGGCGGAGGTGACCTCGCCGTGCTGGGCGAACAGGTCGCGAAGCTCGGCCTCGGAGGTATTGAAAGACAGGTTGCCGACGTACATCTTCATAGAAACTCGATTCCAAAACGTGCCCGAATCAGTGAAACCGTGCTGAAACTCGGGCGAGGAATCGAGCGTCGGTTGTCGCGAACGTCGGCCGCACTGTTGCGGCCGCCTTCTTCGAACACCCAATAGTAGGCCTCCTCCTCAAGGGAGGCCCGCCGGCGCAGGGCCGGTCGTTCGTCACTTGGAAGGATTGACGTTC
>DASZWV010000217.1:0-5210 GCA_035546115.1 Phycisphaerales bacterium | reverse complement strand
GAACACGGTCCATCGCGAGCTTCAGCGCGTTGAGGAGCGCGAATAGACGCTTTTCGTCTATTGTGCCGGCGCGACTCGAGGCGAGCGCGCGAGCACGGCCCTTGTGCCGCCGGACCCAGAGCTCGGCGATAGGCTGTCCATGTTCCTTGCGGATCTCGATCGCGAGCGACGCGACGTCGGTCGAAGGCAGGACTTCAATTCTTGGAATGAAAAACAACCAGAATCGCTGAAAGATCAGCCCGGGTTGGCCGTCGGCCGCGCTGCGGGAGGCTCCCCAGGAGGTTGTGAACGGCATCGCCATGAGCAGCGGCCAAAGCACGGCACCCGCCCAGCCAGCGGCGATCTGCTTGATGCTTTGCCCGCCGTTGAGTGTCGTGTTGAGCAGCCAGATCCCGAGAGCCGCGCACGCGATCGCTCCGCCGAGCCGAAACAAGCCCATGCGCCTGGGCGAGATATCGGTGATGAGAAAGAGCGTCTCACCGTCCCACACGGATACGCGCCCCGAGCTGAAACGCTCGCCCACCTGAATCTCAGCGTTGCCAAGCGCGTTGAAGTAGCGGGTACGGAGGGCATCTCGGCGGAGCATGGACCGGCGCGCGGCGATACCGAAAGCCACCATCGTTCCGATTCCGCATATGAGCGCCGCGATGCTCGCGGCCGGAAAGTTGCCTAGGAGCCACGCGGCACCGATGGTGGCTGGGATGCCGAGGAGAATGCCCGCGAGCATCCACAGCTTTTGACGCCTTGCACGCTCCGAGGCGGCGAGCAGTTCCTCTGGAGATTCCGACGCTGGTGGGAGCATCCGCCCAGCATACCGCAAATCGTCACACTGTGTACGCGCTCATCGGCGGGCAGGCGCAGGCGAGGTGGCGGTCGCCGTAGGGGTTGTCGATCCGGCCGACGGCGGGCCAGAACTTGTGGCGGCGGAGGTAGGGCAGGGGCCACGCGGCCTGCGATCGCGTGTAGGCGTGCTTCCACTCATCGGCGGTGACGGTGTGGGCCGTGTGCGGGGCGTTGCGGAGGGGGTTGTCGTCACGCGGGAGCCTGCCGGCCTCGATATCGGCGATCTCCTGGCGGATGGCGATCATGGCGTCGCAGAAGCGGTCGAGCTCTTCCTTGGGCTCGCTCTCGGTGGGCTCGATCATGAGCGTGCCGGCGACGGGGAAGGACATGGTCGGGGCGTGGAAGCCGTAGTCCATGAGGCGCTTGGCGATGTCCTCGGACTTGATCCCGGCGGACTTTTCGAAGTGCCCGCAGTCGATGATGAACTCGTGGGCGCAGCGGCCGCCGGGGCCGGTGAAGAGCACCTTGTAGTGCTTCTCGAGTCGCTTGGCCATGTAGTTGGCGTTCAGGATGGCGACCTCGGTGGCCTGCTTGAGGCCTGCCTCGCCCATCATGGCGATGTACATCCACGAGATGACGAGGATGGAGGCGGAGCCGTAGTTCGCAGAGCTGACGGGGCCCACGCCTTCATTTGCTGATTTGCTGTTTTCCCGATTTGCTGTTTTCGCAGGGTCGCCCGGCAGGAACGCCTTCAGGTGGGCCGCGACGCAGATCGGGCCCATGCCCGGGCCGCCGCCGCCGTGGGGGATGCAGAACGTCTTGTGCAGGTTCAGGTGGCAGACGTCGGCGCCGATGTCGCCGGGGCGGCAGAGGCCGACCTGGGCGTTCATGTTCGCGCCGTCCATGTAGACCTGACCGCCGTTCTCGTGGACGATCCGGCAGACTTCCTTGATGTGCTCTTCGAAGACGCCGTAGGTGCTCGGGTAGGTCACCATGAGCGCGGCCAGGTTGTCCTTGTGCTCCGCGGCCTTGTTTTTCAGGTCTTCGAGATCGATGTCGCCGTTCTCGCGGTTGGCGACGGCGACGACCTTCATGCCGGCGGTCGTTGCCGAGGCGGGGTTGGTGCCGTGGGCGGAGTCCGGGATCAGGCAGATGTTGCGGTGGCCCTGGCCGCGGGAGGCGTGGTAGGCGTGGATGGCCAGCAGGCCCGCGTACTCGCCCTGAGAGCCGGCGTTGGGCTGGAGCGACGTCGCGGCAACGCCGGTGATCTCGGCGAGCCACGACTCGAGGTCGCGGTACATCTGCGCGTAGCCCTTCTGCTGATCGGCGGGGGCGAAGGGATGGATACGGCCGAACTCGGGCCAGGTGACCGGGATCATCTCGCTCGTGGCATTGAGCTTCATCGTGCACGAGCCGAGGGGGATCATGCTGTGGGCGAGGGAGAGATCGCGGCCCTGGAGCTGGAAGATGTAGCGGAGCATCTCCGTTTCGGAGTGGTGGGAGTTGAAGACGGGGTGGGTGAGGAAGGGCGTCTTGCGCGCGTACACCACACAGTCATCGAGCAGGCTCAGATCGTGGAAGTTCTGCCACTGTGCCCCACCCTTGCCCGCGTTGAACGCCGCGACAACGCGGTCAAGCGTCGCCGTGTCGGTGGTTTCATCGCAGGAGAATCCCAGCGTTCCATCGGCATACATTCGCGCGTTGACGCCAAGAGATGAGAGTCGCGAAGCAATCTGGGACGCGGATTCGCCGTTCGCCTTGGGCTTCACGCGGATGGTGTCGAAGAACGCGTGATCCCTGTTCACGATCGCGTGGTCCAGCGCGATCATCGCGTCCCTGAGCGCCACCGTACTCGCGTGCACACGCCGCGCAATCGCCTTCAACCCCTCCGGCCCGTGATACACCGCGTACATCCCCGCGATGATCGCCAGCAGCGCCTGCGCCGTGCAGATATTGCTCGTCGCCCGCTCGCGCTTGATGTGCTGCTCGCGGGTCTGGATGGCCATGCGGAGGGCCATGTTGCCCTGGGCATCCTTCGAGACGCCGATGATGCGCCCGGGCATCTTGCGGGCGTGCTCGGCTTTGGTCGCGATGAAGGCCGCGTGCGGGCCGCCCGCCCCCATCGGCACGCCGAATCGCTGCGCGGATCCGACGCAGATATCCGCCCCGCCGCCCCCCCACTCACCCGGGGGCTTGATGAGCGTCAACGCCAGCAGGTCCGCCGCGGCCACGACGGTGATTCCCGCCGCGTGGGCCCGCTCGCACATTTCGGAATAGTCGACGATGCGACCATCGGTCGTCGGATATTGCACGAGAATGCCGCACAGATCGGCCGCGCCATCGGGCTTGGCGCAATGATCACCGATCGTGATGGTGATGCCGAGCGACTTGGCGCGAGTCTGGACGACCGCGATCGTCTGCGGATGGCAGCCCTGATCGACGAAGAACCGGTGCTTCGTCCCATCGTGGCCGCCGGCGATCGAGTGGCACATGGCCATTGCTTCGGCCGCGGCCGTGCCCTCGTCGAGGAGCGATGCACCCGCCAGCGGGAGGCCCGTGAGGTCGCTGATCATGGTCTGGAAGTTCAGGAGCGCCTCGAGGCGGCCCTGCGAGATCTCGGCCTGGTAGGGCGTGTACTGCGTGTACCAGCCGGGATTCTCGAGGATGTTGCGAAGGATGACCGGGGGCGTGATCGTGTCGTAGTAGCCCTGCCCGATGAACGAGCGGTAGACCTTGTTCTGCGAGGCGAGCGACTTGAGGTGCTGGAGGACCTCGAACTCGCCCTTTGCGCGGGCGCCGCCGGCGATGCCCTCGAGCTGGAGCGGGCGGCGGAGGCGGATGGCGGGCGGCACGGCGGCATCGGCCATCGCATCGAGCGAGGAATATCCGAGGAGCGAGAGCATCTCTTTCTGCTCTTGCTCATCCGGGCCGATATGGCGGTGGATGAACGTGTCGGAGGGGTTGAGGATGCAGCCATCGGGCGCGGCCGAGGACGGCTGCGTGGCGTGCGAGCCGTTGGTGGCGGGGACCGATGCGGGCGGGCGGGTCGTGGTTGTGGGCATTGGGTTTGACCGTGTGTCACGGGCCCGGGGCCCGTGTTCCGGATGTGTCGTGGCGCGAGCATCCCGGCCGGCGCTCGGGAGTCGTGCTAGGAACATCCAATCGTAGGTGAACGTACCCCCATCACCAACCGCTGTCGGTTCCCGCGGTAGCATCAAGTCCGCAGCCCGGGGTCTCTCCGGGCCGCGACTGAAAGGGCAGAAAATGCAGGTTTTCAAACGTCGTGCGGCCGGGATTGCGGTTGCCGTCTTCTTCCTGGCCGGATGGCAGGGGCAAGCACTGGCGCAGGCCACGGCGAGCGCGGCCGCCGGAACCAGCCACTCGCTGGACGACACCTACCGCTCGCACATCGAGTTTCTGGCCAATCCGTTCATGGAGGGGCGCGGGCCGGGGACGCGGGGGAACGAGATCGCCTCGGAGTACATCGAGAGTTGGTACACGACCATCGGATTGAAGCCCGAACTGCCGTGGACCGGGCGCGGCTCGCCGGGGCACCCGACCAACGGCCCGCGGGAACCGGCGTCCGGATCCGATCCTGGGGTGCAGCCCGCTGCGGACTCCTTGGAGCGACGCTCGTTTCGCCAGGAGTTCACCGCGGGCTCGCGTGCGCAGCTTGAGAGCGGCTGGCTGGACGATACATCACTGGCCGCGAAGGACGTCGTCTTCAAGCTCGGCGCGGACTACTCGGTCCTGGGATTCAGCGGTGATGCCAAGGTCGAACTGCCGCTCGCGTTCGTGGGCTACTCGATCGAGAGCGGCGGCCCCGACAAGGCCTACTCGTCGTATTCATCCGCGAACGGCGAGACGCCGCTCGCGGGGCGCATCGCGGTGATGTTCCGATTCGAGCCGATGAACGCGAGCGGCGAGAGCCTGTGGCGCAAGAAGGAGGACACGCTCTGGACGCCGGCCTCGGCGATTGCCGACAAGATCGGCGCGGCGATCAAGCGGGGCGCGGCGGGCATTCTGCTCGTGAACCCGCCCGGATGCTCCGATGCGCGGGCGACCAAGCTGGAATCCACGGAGGGATCGGCCCGGTGGACTCAGCGGCAGGACATCCCGATCTTCATGACGACGGCGCCGGCGGCGGAGCGCCTGCTCAAGGCCCATGACTCCGAGGGGCGGACGATTCTCCGGTGGCGTCAACTCGCCGATTCGCAGGGCGGGGTCGTCTTGCTCGACGACAAGCCCGTGAAGATGGAAGCGAAGATCGACCGGTCTCCGCGAACTACGTGGAACATCGCGGGCGTGCTCCCCGGGCGTGGCCCGCTCGCCTCGCAGTATGTCGTGATCGGCGCCCACTACGACCACGTCGGATACGGCTACACGGGCGGATCGCGGTCGGACGAGTATGGCATCGTGCATCCCGG
>DASZWV010000216.1:0-4735 GCA_035546115.1 Phycisphaerales bacterium | reverse complement strand
GATGAGGACGATGAAGGCGGCGGCGAACTTGAGGAGCCGTTTCATGGGGGCCCTTTCGAGAGGATGGGGGATTGTTGGCGCGGGCGCGGGGTTATGGGGGGATGAAGAGAACGCGGCTTGAGACGGCCCGCGAGGGCGGTGCGCAACGAAAAACCCCGAGCTTTTCGCTCGGGGCTTTCTGGAGTCGGGATCGCGGGGGAATCAGGCCGCGAGATCGCCGTAGTCGTCGGTTTCGGCGGGCGGGTCGCCGATCATGCCCCACTTGTTCTTGGGGAGGTGGCGGTGGTGGATGTGGATGACTCGGGCGAGCTGGGCGGCGAAGAGTTCGCCGACGGTCTTGATCTGCTCGAGGAGCGGCCCGGCGAAGGGGGAACGCTGGTCGCGGAAGAGCATGAAGATGGCGAGGCACTCGCCGTCGTGGGTGCAGGGGAATCCGACGACGTGGGAGCCCTGGAGCCAGTCGGCGTCGTGGTCGAGGTACTCGCCGAGCTGGGCCTCGGTGGTGAGGTGGGCCATGCCCTTGACGCCCTCGAAGCGGGGCGCGACGGCGTTGGCGAGGTGATCCAGGAGGACGTCGCAGGTGTCCTTGGGGCAGTCGTAGTTGACGTAGGCGCCGAGGGAGTAATCGCCCGAGGTGGTGGGGAGGAAGACGGCGGCGTTGGTCGGTCCGGAGCGGGCGAGGACGAACTCCAGCGTGGTGCGCAGGAGGGCCTCGATATCGAGCTCGCCTCGGATGAGACCCTTGAACTCGCTGACGGTTGAGACGTTCTTCACTGCTTGCTCCGGAAAGGGGCTTGCAGTGAGATCGGAAGTCGCGGGGCGCGACTGGCGCGCGTCAAGAAGATTGGCGGGCGCATCGCCGTGGTGCAGACGGAACAGACGGCGCGTGCAGATCGGGCGGCGCGATCGATGGTTCCGGGAACGCGCGGCGAGGGCCAATATGCGATCGGTGAGGTCCGAGTTCACGCCTCCGAAGGGTCCGGAGACCTCGACCAGGTCGGCCATGCCGTGCTCGATGGCGCAGGCGGCGAGATCGATGGACGCGTGTTTCGCGGCCAGAATCACGGGGATTTCGCGGCGATTGGCGATGACGGCCAGCGGCAGGGCGTCGCCGTCGGGGAGCGCACAGTCGGCGATGGCGGCGTCGATGAGCACGTTGTCGATGCGGACGCGGGACTCTCCGGCGATCTCGGACGCCAGGGTTTGCTCGAGATCCCCCTGCTCCGGCGAGGGCGCGGCGAGGGCCGCGCGGGCGGCCTGCTGGGACGTGCGGATCGCGACGGCTGCGCCGAGCGCGGCGAGGGCCTCCTGGAGCCGGCGGGCCCACGCGGAGCGGCCCGAGACGATGAGGATGCCCGGCGGAGCGTCCTGCGGGATCGACCAGGCGGCGTCGAGCGAGGCGCGGTGATGGGCGCCCGAACACCCCGAGAGTCCCATAGGTCCGATGCGTCCGATCACCTGCGGGGGTTCGGAGGCTCGATCGCGCGGATGGTGGTTCTGACCGTCCATGGTCGTGGTTCCTGGTGTGGCTAGGCGGCGCGTGCGCGGGCGGGCGCGGCGGCCGGGAGGGGCTGCTCGCCGCCGACGCGCCAGTCGGCGAGGCGAATGGTGACGGTGGTGCCGCGGGCGAGGGCGGAGGAGAGGTCGATCTCGCCCTGGCAGGCGGAGATGAGGCGGTGGGCGAGGGCGAGGCCGAGGCCGGTCTGGCGGCCGGCGGGCTTCTCGCTGAAGAACGGGTCGGTGGCGTGGGCGAGGGCGCGGTCGGACATGCCGACGCCGTCGTCGATGACGCGGACGACCAGTCGATCGTCGTGCGGATCGGGCTCGACGCGGATCTCGATGCGGCTCTTGGGCTTGGCCTCGAGGGCGTTGACGATGATCTCGACGAGCGCATCGGAGACGAGCGTGGGATCGACGCGGACGAGCTCGACGTCTTCGGCGAAGAAGAGCTTGACGCCCATAACCCCCAGCGGTTCGCCGCGGGCCTGGAGCGCTTCTCCGTGGCGGTCCTTGGCGACGCGGACCGCCTCCTCGAGCAGGTGGCGGAGGT
Source organism: Phycisphaerales bacterium (assembly GCA_035546115.1). Lineage (GTDB taxonomy): Bacteria > Planctomycetota > Phycisphaerae > Phycisphaerales > UBA1924 > UBA4658. Next base: position 2,685 of record DASZWV010000216.1, on the reverse strand, counting down.
CGACGATGGCGGGGAGGACGTCGGGTGGCGTGGCGACGCGGTTGAGGCGGGTGATGAGGTCGGTCAGGCGGGAGGAGGCCTCGACGATGGAGCGGGCGGCGGCGCGCTCGGAATCGTCGCGGAGCGACTGGAGGAGGCTCTGGGCGCGGCCGGAGATGACCGCGAGGGGGTTGTTCATCTCGTGGGCGGCGCCGGCGGTCATCTGGCCGAGGCGGGCCATGGAGCGGGCCTCGGTGAGTTCCTTCTGGGCCTGCTCGATCTTGGCGTTGGCCTCGATGAGGTCCTGGTTGACGTGGCCGAGGCGCTGGTTGGCGCGGAGGATGGACTCGATGAGCAGCTGCTGGCTGGGCTCATCGCCGAGGCCGAGGTCGCGCATCCGGGTCGTGGTGGCCTCGTAGAGGCGCGGGACGATGGACTGCACCCGTCGCTCGTCGAGCCCGGCCTGGATGCAGAGCGAGGCCTCGTCGGCGGTCGTGGCGAAGTTGCCCGACCAGCCGAGGGCGAGCTTGCGGCAGATGAGGTCGGCGATGTGCACGACGGCGATGGTGGTGCGGTGCGGGATGTCCGGGAGCTGCGCCGGCGGGAGGTGGTGCAGGGAGAGCGCATCGGTGAGCACGGGGGGGAGGCCCCAGCGCTCGGCGAGAGTGCGCCCGGCGAGAAGGTGATCGACGCCGAGGATGGGGCGCTCGAAGTCGGCGATGTTGCCCTGGCGCTGGTCGGCGAGCTCGACGACCCGCGCGTAGGCGCGGGGGAGGACGAGCTCGAGGGCAACCTTGCCCATGTCGTGGATGAGGCCGGCGACGAAGCACTCCTCGGAGTGGAGGCTGAGATCGGAGTGCTCGCGCGCGATGAGGTCGGCGGCGCAGGCGACGGCGATGGAGTGCTGCCAGAAGGCGACGCGGCTGAAGGGGGGCTTGGCGTCGGGGCCGGCGCCTGGGCGCGTGGAGGCGCGGCCGCGGGCGGTGCCGCCGCCGATGGCGCCCTCGCGGCGGTAGGCGTCGGAGGCGCGTCCGGACCAGTCGAAGATCTCGACGGAGAGGACGAGGGAGCGGACGGCCTCGACGCCGAGCATGACGACGGCCATCTCGACGGTGGTGACGGGGTTTCGCGTGCGGTAGGCGGCGCGGCGGCAGAGCGCGAGGAGTCTGGTGGTGAGGGCGGGGTCGGACTCGATGACGCGGACGATCTCGCGGATCTGGACGTCCTCGCGGGCGCCGAGCTCGAGGAGCTTGCTGGCGACGGCGGGGAGGGTGGGGAGCTGGTCGAGCTCCTTGAGGACGAGCTCGGTGCGCCTGGAGAGCATCTCGTCGCCGCCGGAGGAGGAGGCGATCGGGGTGAGCATGCGTGCGTGGGCGCGGGGTTGCATGGCGTGGGGGAGAGCGGGGGGGGCGGATCAGGCCGCGAGCATCTGGCGGATTCGGGCGATGAGCGAGGCGACGTCGAAGGGCTTGCGGATGAAATCGTCGGCGCCGGCTGACTTGAGGAGCTCGATCTCCTTGGGATCGACGACGCCGGAGACGAAGATGATCTTGGTGGACTTGAAGTCCTCGCGCTCGCGGAGGCGTTTGCAGACGATGTTGCCGTTGATGTCGGGGAGGAGATAGTCGAGGATGATGAGGTGGGGGCGGAAGCTCTCGGTGAGGAGGCCGGCCTCGTAGCCGGTTCCCGCGGTCCTGACCTCGATGGACTGGTCCTTGCCGAGAAGGTCCTTGAACATGTCGATGATCTGCTGGTCGTCGTCGACGACGAGGATGCGCTTGGGCCCGGCCTCGAGGAGGGTGGTCGGGATCTCGTTGTCGCGCATGAACTTGATCAGGTCGGCGCGCGGGATGCGGCGGAACTTGGAGCCCGGCACGCGGAACCCGCCGAGGCGGCCGGAATCGAAGCAGCGGATGATGGTCTGCTGGGAGACCTTGCAGATATCCGCGGCCTCACCGGTGGTGAAGATGCGCTTGTCGGACCAGTCGATCTTGGTGGTTGGCGTCGTGCCGTTGTTCTCGCCGCTCATGTCGCACCCGCTTTGCTGGTGATTTCGCGGGCGCGAGGTTGCGCCGGCGTTCGGGGAAACTGCCCAGACGGGTATCGACGCAGAGATTGCCCAACTTGACGGGGGGTTCGCGGCCCGGGGGAGTTTGTGGTCGGGCTTATTGGGACCTTCGTGGATGACCGGGTGACAAGGAGACGGGGCGACAAGGCGAGCCGGGGCGCGTCCACCATGCCCCGCCGCCGAGTCACCTTGTCGAGCGCATCACTTGCCGGATGTGCACCACCTGCGCCACGCATCGCGGATGGCCGCCTGAAAGCGGGAGGCGAAGGGCCTGGCGTCGCAGAGCGGGGAGTTTGCCATCTGCTCGCGGAGGCTCGGCGCGCCGGGGGTGCGCCAGGCACGGAGGCGCTCGGTGTTCGAGGCGAGGCTCCTTGCGATGCGGACGAAGTCCTGCTCCGTGTCGGCGACGAGGTCCGAGAGGCCGACGGCGGAGAGAAGGCTGGCGCCGACGCGCGAGGCGTGGCGGTCGCCGCGGAGCGTGATGACGGGGACGCCCATCCAGAGGGCCTCGCAGGTGGTGGTGGTGCCGTGGTAGGGGAAGGTGTCGAGGCCGATGTCGACGTTGGCGTATGCGCCGAGGTGATCGCGGTACGCGGGGGCGGGCGGGAGGACGGTGATGCGGGATTGGTCGATGCCGG
>DASZWV010000215.1:0-8780 GCA_035546115.1 Phycisphaerales bacterium | reverse complement strand
CTCCGTCGGCCTCACCATCGACGAGGCCCGCTACCCCACCACCTCCAGCGCCATCGCACAGCCCACGTGGCACCGCACCCCCATCGGCACGCCCATCCTCCTCGACCCCGGCGAGCACATCATCCGCTGCGACTACGTGAACGACTTCTACGCCGCGGCCACCGAGACGGGCAAGAACGCCGACCGCAATCTCCGCCTCGACCGCATCGAGGTGCTGCGCGTCGCCGCGAGCGGCCCCGATTCGAGCACCACCGCCAGCGCTCCCTCGACCATGCAGGACATGGCCTCCCAGGCCGGCGAGATGCAGGGCGGCGCCATGATGATGATGCAGGGCGGCGCCTCCTCTCCGGCCGGCGCCGGCTGGCCCGCCAGCGCCCGCGACGCCGCCAACCCGCCCGTCCGCGTCGCCTTCGAGCGCATCCTCGACGGCCTGACCGTCTGCGGCGAGGTCGAGATCCGCGGCGCCGTCTCGTGGGAAGATGAGAAGCACGCCCCGCCCCCCGTCGTCGCGCTCATCATCAACGGCCGCGAGGCCCAGCGCCAGCGCTCCGATTCGCCGCGCTTCATCGTCGAGCCCGAGCGCTTCGTCCCCGGCGAGAATCGCATCAGCCTCCGCGCGATCTCCGATTCGGGCTTCATCGCCGAGACCCCCGAGCAGCGCATCACCCTCCCCGGCGAACTCACCGTCCAGTCCCAGCAGGAGCACCCGCGCGACTCGCGCCGCATCACCGTCTACGACGAGGGCTGGTCCCCCTCGCTCGCCAAGTCGCTCAAGGACAACCAGGGCGGCGAGCAGCGCAAGAGCGCCCCCATCGCCCACGGCGCATCCGTCGCGCTCGACCTCCCCGAAGACCTGCACGGCGACTTTGACGTCCTCGTCGAGTGCCGCTCCAACGTCCGCCCCGGCGGCCCCGAGCGCACGCTCGATCTCTCGCTCATCCCGGGCGCGCCCGACGCCAAGCCTCTCCCCGTCGCCAGCCGAACCGTCCCCCACTGGTTCGACGCGCACAAGTTCACCGACGCACAGCCGCTCACGCTCCGAGGCGGGCCCAAGCGCCTCCTGCTGCACGTCTCCGGCCCCGGCAAGGGCGACAAGAGCGCCGTCTGGATCCAGGCCGTCCGCCTCGTCGAGCGCTCCCCGCAGACGGATCGCAAGCCGTACGCGAAGCTCGACTACCCCGCCGATGGCCAGCAGGTCTGCGGCGCCGACGCCCTCGTCGCCGGCGTCATCGACACCGGCCCCCTCGACTGGGCCGAGGCCGTCATCGACGGCAAGCCCACCGGCCTCCGCTTCGATCTCCGCCGCTCCCTCGGCGGGCTCGGCCGCATCCTCGTCCCCCTCTCGCTCCGCGCCGTCTCCCCCGGCGAGCACCGCGTGGCGATCCGCATCGGCGACCTCCGCGGCCGCACCGCCACCACCGGCGAGCGCACCATCTCCGTCCTCTCCCAGCCCCCCGCCGACGGCACCACCTACGAGCGCGCCGTCACCATCCTCGACCGGTTCGCCTACGGCCCCGAGTCACGCCAACTCGCCGAGATTCTCATCCTCGGCCCGGACAAGTACCTCGAGGCAAACCTCACCAGCGGCAGCGACGACCTCTCCGACCAGGCCGCCCGCGATCTCGGGCTCCTCCGCTTCACCAACGCCCGCTCGGGCTACGACGTCCCCCGGCGCGCCATCCAGCAGGCCATCGCCACCGCCAACCCGGTGCGCAACCGCTTCACGCTCTGGGCCGAGAACCACTTCTCCACGTGGATCCGCAAGGACGACCCGTGGCGCAAGTGGGATGAGCACGAACGCTTCTCCGAGGTCGGCGTCGCCCGCTTCTACGACCTGCTCCTCACCAGCGCCACCAGCCCCGCCATGCTCCGCTACCTCGACCAGGAACGCTCCTACGCCAAGCGCCTGAACGAGAACTACGCCCGCGAGATCATGGAGCTCCACACCCTCGGCGTGCACGGCGGATACACCCAGCAGGACGTCACCAACCTCGCGCACGTCCTCACCGGCTGGACCACCGCCCGCGTCGCCCTCGCCTCGCTCCCCGAGGGCACCGCCGATCAGGACGGCCTCGTCGAGGAGTTCCGCTACGAGCCCGTCGTCGGCGAGAACCTCGACAAGAACCCGCGCGACGTCATCGGCTATCGCTTCGGCGCCTCCACGCGCGACGACCGCCACGACCGCGTCCTGCTCGCCCTCGAGCTCCTCAGCTCCCACCCGAGCGCGGCCAGGTTCGTCTGCACCAAGCTCGCCAACCACTACGTCGGCGTCCCGCCGCCCCCGGAACTCATCGACGACCTCGCCTCCGAGTTCACCCGCACCGGCGGCGACATGAAGCGCGTGCTCCTCGCCTTGAGTCGCCATCCGGCGTTCTGGTCCGCCGCGAGGGCCCGCCGCCTCGCCCACCCGACCGACTACGCCTTCCGCCTCGCCCGCACCTCCGGCGCCTGGGGCTGGATGGACCCGCACGAGATCGGCACATTCCTCGGCAACGCCGGCCAGGGCCTCTTCGACCGCGCAACGCCCGACGGCTTCCCCGAGCTCGACACCGAGGCCATGGACTCCAACGCCCTCCTCCAGCGATGGAAGCTCGCCTCCCAGGCCGACGGCGCCATGGCCGAGGGCCTCCCCCCCTCGCTCCGCTGGTCGCAGGACCCATACACCGCCGATCAATCCCAGCAGGTCGTCGACATCCTCGCCATCCGCCTCACCGGCCGCCTCCTCGGCGAGGCCTCCAACACCCAGGCCCTCAAGGTCCTTCAGGAGGCCGCCCCGCCCACCGACCCCAAGACCCCCGTCGATCAACGAACCCACGACGCCCAGGTCAAGACCTGCGCCACCTTCATCGCGCAGCTCCCAGATGCCAATATCCGATAGCAGTGAACCACAGAGGCACAGAGACACAGAGAAAACCAGGTACTCAGTTCCGAACCCATCTTCTCTCTTCTCTGTGCCTCTGTGTCTCTGTGGTGAAATCCGAAAGGCCCCCATGCACCTCACCCGCCGCTATTTCCTCAAGTCCACCGGCGCCGTCGTCACCTATCTCGGCGTCGCGCCCCTCCTCCCCTCCGTCGCCCGCGCCATGACCCCGCGACCCGTCGCCAAGAACAAGACGCTCGTCGTCCTGTTCCTCCGCGGCGGCGCCGACGGCCTCAACCTCGTCACCCCCTACGGCGATCCGCACTACGCCAATCTCCGCCGCGGCATCGGCACGCCCGCACCCGACGCGGGCAACCCGAACTCCCTCATCGATCTCGACGGCTTCTTCGGCCTCAACCCGCGCATGGCCGCCCTCAAGCCCTTCTTCGATTCCGGCCTCTGCGCCGCCGCCCACGCCGTCGGCTACGACAAGAACACCCGCTCCCACTTCGAGGAGCAGGACACCTGGGAGACCGGCGTCGCCGGAAACACCATCCACTCCGACGGCTGGCTCAACCGCCACCTCCTCACCTCCACCGGCCGCGGCCCCATCCGCGCCGTCTCCATCGGCGACTCTCTCCCGCGCATCATGCAGGGCAAGGCCCCGGCCTACGCCGTCCGCGGCCTGGACGAACTCAACCTCCCCAAGACCGCCCGCGGCCTGGACCCGGAGGCCGTCGCCAGCGCCCTCGAGCACGCCTACCAGGGCGAGGCCATGCGCGCCAAGGGCGCCGCCACCGACCTGCTCGCCCAGTCCGCCAGCACCACCCTCGACGGCGTCCGCCAGCTCCGCGCCGTCACCAGCGGCCCCTACAAGCCCACCGACGGCGTCGAGTATCCCAAGACCGACCTCGCCCGCAAGCTCGCGCAGATCGCCCGCCTCATCAAGGCCGACGTCGGCCTCGAGGTCGCCGAGGTCGATCTCGGCGGCTTCGACACGCACCAGAACCAGGGCCGCGGCGGCGAAGGCCAGCTCGGCAACCTCGCCCAGCAGATGGCCGATGCGACCAGCGCCTTCGCCAAGGACCTCGGCGACCGCATGGACGACGTCCTCGTCGTCACGCTCAGCGACTTCGGCCGCACGGCCTTCGAGAACGGCACCGGCGGCACCGACCACGGCTGGGCGTCGTGCATGTTCCTCCTCGGTGGAGCCGTTCAACGTGCCTCGAAATCGGGTGGCACTGGTCTCGCTCTGGAGACCAGTGCTCCGGTCAAGGGCTCCCGAAAGGTCCTCACCAAGTGGCCCGGCCTCGCCCCCGATCAGCTCCACGAAAAGCGCGATCTCCTGCACACCACCGATTTCCGCGACGTCCTCGGCGAGATCGTGAGCGTCCACCTCGGCAACGAGAACGTCAAGACCGTCCTCCCCAACCACGACTTCAAGCAACTTGGGCTGATCGCCTGAAACCGAGGAAAGTTGGGTGGCACTGGTCTCGCTTTGGAGACCAGTGCTGCATCGGACATGCTGCATTGGGTGGCACTGGTCTGGCTTTGCAGACCAGTCCTGCCTTGTTATTCTGCACCCATGCACCTCTCCGATGGCCGAGTCCGCAAGCGCCGAAAGTCCTGGCACAAGGAGGGCCACACCCACGAGCTGACCTTCACCTGCTACCACCGCATCCCGATGCTCGCCAAAGACCGAGTGCGCCGGTGGCTCGTAGACGCTCTCGATCGAGCCCGAAAGAAGATCGGCTTCGAGGTCTGGGCCTATGTCATCATGCCCGACCACGCGCACGTGCTCGTGTGGCCCAAGCACGCGCAAGCAACGACCGGCCGGATGCTGCACGCGATCAAGCAACCGACCGCCGTGCGGGCGATCCGCTGGCTTCGCACGAACTCGCCCGCATTTCTCGAGCGGCTGCGCCACGATCTTCCCGGTGGCGAGGTGCAGTACCGGCTGTGGGAGGTTGGCGGCGGATACGACCGCAACATGTGGACGGCGGATACCATTTGGAACGCCGTGAGCTGCATCCACGAGAATCCGGTAAGGAAGCGACTCCTTGAAAAAGCAGCCGACTGGAGGTGGTCGAGTGCCGCCTGGTACACGGGCCAAATAGATGTCCCTCTCCAGATCGATCGCAAGCCACCTGTTCGGCGTGAGGTGAAGATCGTCTGACGACACCGCACTGGTCTGCAAAGCCAGACCAGTGCCACCCGGCCAAGTCCTATCCTGTCCCATGCCCACCAAAACCCCCTGCTTCGCCGCCCAGTCCCCCAAGACCCCCCTCGCCCCCTGGTCCATCGACCGCCGCGACCCGCTCCCCAACGACGTCCAACTCGAGATTCTCTTCTGCGGCGTCTGCCACTCCGATCTCCACTTCGCCCGCGGCGAGTGGGCCTTCGCCTCCCACCCCGCCGTCCCCGGCCACGAGATCGTCGGCAAGGTCATCAAGGTCGGCTCCGCCGTGAAGTCCTTCAAGGTCGGCGACATCGCCGCCGTCGGCTGCATGGTCGACTCCTGCAACTCCTGCTCGCAGTGCAACAAGGGCCTCGAGCAGTACTGCGAGAAGGGCATGGTCCTCACCTACGGCAGCCCTGACGCTCACATGCCCGGCAAGATGACCTACGGCGGCTACTCCAAGTTCATCACCGTCCGCGACCACTTCGTCCTGCACGTCTCCCCCAAGCTCAACCCCGCCGCCGCTGCCCCGCTCCTCTGTGCCGGCATCACCACCTACTCGCCCCTCAAGCACTGGGGCGCCTCCAAAGGCAAGAAAGTCGGCATCGTCGGCCTCGGCGGCCTTGGCCACATGGGCGTCAAGTTCGCCCACGCCCTCGGCGCCCACACCGTCCTCTTCACCACCTCCTCCAGCAAGATCGAGGACGGCAAGCGCCTGGGCGCAAACGAGGTCGTCATCTCCAAGGACGACGCCCAGATGCAGAGGCACGCGGGCAGCTTCGACTTCATCCTCAACACCGTCGCGGCCAGCCACAACCTCGACGCCTTCACCAACCTCCTGAAGACCGACGGCACCATGTGCCTCGTCGGCGCCCCCGAGCACCCGCATCCGAGCCCCAGCATCTGGCCCCTCATCATGAAGCGCGCCAGCATCGCCGGCTCCGCCATCGGCGGCATCCCCGAGACCCAGCAGATGCTCGACTTCTGCGCCGCGAACAACATCGTCAGCGACATCGAGATCATCCCGATCCAGAAAATCGAGGAGGCCTATGCCCGCATGCTCAAGAGCGATGTCAAATACCGGTTCGTGATCGACATGGCGTCGTTGAAATAATCATCGCCCCGCCGCCGGTCCGCGCGTTGCAACACTCACGACCGCTTCCACTTCAAAGGCACGAACGCCGCCACCGCGCCCGCCACGATCGCCCCGACGCCGGCGATGGTCATCCACACCGACCGGTCCGTCGGATTGCCGGTGAAGAACCGCGAGACATCCGACGCGAACGAATCCGACTCGTTCATGCCCATGATCAGCAGCACCACGCCCACCACAAACAGCCCGATGCCAATGGCGATACGCATGGCTCGCTCCTTTTCAACACCCACACGCCCACTATTGAAGAACTGGCTCCGCCCGCTCAGCGGCCGATGAGCGCGGCCTGAGAATGCCTGCATCAACCGTCAGGCATTTGTCGGGATTCGCATCAGGTACACTCCGCGCCGTGGAACGGCTTTGCTCCAAGTGCGGATACGACTGCACGGGCGTGGCGGGTGATGTCTGCCCCGAGTGCGGCCGCGCGACGATCATGCCCTCCTGGCAAGGGGTCCGGGTGCGGCAGGATGCCCAAGTCCGATTGGCGCAGCTCGTTCTCCTCGCCGTCGTGACAGGGATTCCGCCCGCGGTCTGCATATTTGCACTGCTGTGGTACCGGGAGCCGCTGGTCATCTTCGGCTTGATCCTGGCTCTCGCAATCATGTCACCCGGCGCCCTTCTCTTCATCGCGACCCTGGTCGCGCACAACCTTCGGCCGCCTTTGACGCGACGACAGGAAAACGTCCGGAGCTTGGTTGCCGTGTGCAGTTGGGGCTGGATCGTCCTCGCGCTCCTCGGCGATGTCTGGTGGCTTTTGCACGTGTTCGCCTGAGCGTGGCAATCGAGCAACTCCCGGCCGTTCATGTGCAGCTTTGTTGATTTGCCGCGTTGCTGCTTTTCCTACCCTCCCCCATGGACCACTTCACCTACCAAAGCGGCCGCCTGACCTGCGAGGGCCTCGACCTCGCCACCCTCGCCGCGGCCCCCGACGTCGGCACGCCCGTCTACGTCTACTCCGCCGCCACGCTCCGCGATCACTACACCCGCCTGGCCGAGGCCTTCAAGCCCCTCGACCCGCTCATCTGCTTCAGCGTCAAGTCCTGCTCCAACCTGAGCGTCCTCAAGACCCTCGCCGCCCTCGGCGCGGGCATGGACGTCGTCAGCGGCGGCGAACTCTGCCGCGCCCGCCTCGCCGGCGTGCATCCGTCGAAGATCGTCTACGCCGGCGTCGGCAAGACCGACGATGAGATCATCTCCGCCCTCGGCCGCCCCGCCGACGATGAGCCTCGCGCTGTGGAGGGTCCGGGTGGCACGGGTCTGGCTTTGCAGACCAGTGATTCGACCAACCTCGGCTACTCCGAGCCCATCGGCCTCTTCAACGTCGAGTCCGAACAGGAGTTCCAGGCGATCTCCACCCTCGCGCAGAACCTCAACGTCCGCGCCCGCGCCGCCCTCCGCGTCAACCCCGACGTCGATCCCCACACCCACAAGTACACCACCACCGGCACCGCCGAGACCAAGTTCGGCGTGGACATCACACGCGCCAAGGCCTTCTTCAAGTCCTACGACGGCCACCCGTTCCTCAAGCTCTGCGGCCTGCACATCCACCTCGGCTCGCCGGTCCTCTCCCCGCAGCCCTACGTGCAGGCGATCACCAGGATCCTCGCCCTCGCCGACGAGCTCGAGCGCGACGGCCACCGCATTGAAGTCTTGAACCTCGGCGGCGGCTTCGGCGCCGACTACACCACCGGCCAATCCATCCCCGCCGTCGAGTACGCCAAGGAGATCGTCCCACTCCTCCACGAGCGCCTCGAGAAGCGCTGGGCGGACACGGGCCGCCGAACCAAGATCATCCTCGAGCCCGGCCGCACCATCGCCGCCAACGCCGGCATCCTCCTCACGCGCGTCCAGTACATCAAAACCAGCGGCGCGAAGAAGTTCCTCGTCTGCGACGCCGGCATGCACACCCTCCTCCGCCCCGCCCTCTACGAGGCCTTCCACTTCATCTGGCCCGTGAGCGTCGCCCCGCAGCACGTGCCGCCAGAACGCGCCCGCGACCTCTCGCCTTCCGCACTCGGCACTCAGCACTCGGCACTCAGCACTGCTCCCCCCGGCCTCGAGCCCTGCGACATCGTCGGCCCCATCTGCGAGACCGGCGACCTCCTCTCCAACTCCCCGCAGACCCGCAACCTCCCCCCCATCGCCCGCGGCGACCTTCTCGCCATCTTCACCGCCGGCGCCTACGGCATGACCATGGCCAGCCGCTACAACTCGCACCCGCTCCCCGCCGAGGTCCTCGTCGACAATGGCAAGGCCACGATCATCCGCCGCCGCGAGACCTACGCCGACCTCGTCGAGCACGAGATGACGACCGAGCACATCGGCGTGTGAAATACCGCGTGTCCCCCAGGCCCGTTCACGGGCCTTGCTCGCTTCTCGCCCACGCTTTCAAGCGTGGGTGAACGGCACCCACATCTCTCGTTCGCGAAAACTCGAACGCAGCCCGCTTCAGCGGCCTTCCACGAAATACCGCCTTCAGGCACCCGGTTCCGTCAGAACAAACAGACAGCGGAGTCAACCAGTTTTCCGCTATCCTGCCGCCCATGCCCCCCGCCGCCCAGCCCCCCATCATCCTCGCCGGCGGCTCC
>DASZWV010000214.1:0-3084 GCA_035546115.1 Phycisphaerales bacterium | reverse complement strand
GATCGTGCGGGCGCAGGCGAACGGGAACAAGCAGGCGGGGGCGGGGATCCGCGAGCGAACGCCGGAAGAGCGGATGGCGGTGTGGGAGAAGATCATGGCGGTTCTGACGCCGGAGCAGCGGGCGAAGGCCCGGGAGATGCGGCGGAGGGAGTAGGACTGAGGGTTGAGGACCGAGGTTTGAGCGGGGGTGCTTTGGGGTGGCGGGCTCGTGGGAATATTCCGTGGACGGGGTGATTTGAGCGGCCATCGGGGATGGGCTGTGGGCGCGGGCGCTGCGGGTGCGTTCGGGCGAGAGGTCGCGTGCGCGACCGAAGCCTTGGCGCCCGGTTCGGCGGTTCCTGTTGGCCAGGAGACATCCCATGTGGACGATCGGCAAGCGGATGCGGACGGGCGTTGTTGGTGCGTGCGCGGCGGCGATGGCGGCGGTGGGGCTCGTCGGCGGGGTGTGGGGACAGACGGTCAATGTGAGCGCGGGGCCCGGGGATGACGTCATCGATGTGCGGGTGACGAACATCGTGGTGCCGCAGGCGGCGCACGGGCACGCGATCACGTGGCATCCGAGGCCGCCGATCCATCCGGCCCCCCCACTGCCGCCGTCGGCGCCGATCGACATCGAATCGATCGCGAGCGATGTGGACATCAACAACGGCGTGGCGAGCACGACGATGCGGATGACGCTGAAGAACCCGGGCTCGATGCAGCAGGAGGCGCAGCTCATGGTGCCCGTGCCGGGCGGGGCGAGCATCCGGCAGTTCGGCTTTGACGGAAACGGGATGGAGCCGACGGCGAAGATTCTGCCGAAGGAGGAGGCGCGGCGGATCTACGAGGCGATCGTGAGCCGGGCGAAGGATCCCGCGCTGCTGGAGTTCGTGGGGTACAGCCTGGTGAAGTCGAGCGTGTTTCCGGTGCCGCCAGGGGGGACGCAGACGGTGAGCCTGACGTACGAGCAGGTGCTTCCGCGGGATGGGGACCGGATTGATTTCGTGTTGCCGCGGACGGGGTCGCTGGAGCGGGGCTCGACGAAATGGATGATGAGCGGGCGGGTGCGTGGGGATCGGGCGATCGCGACGGTGTACTCGCCGAGCCACGAGCTGCGGACGACGCGGGTGAGCGACAAGGAGGTGAGGTTCGAGGTGCCGGAGGGCGCGGCGATGCAGCCGGGGGCGCTGCGGATCTCGGCGCTCATGGAGAAGGGGAACGCGGGCGGGGGGCTGGCGACGACGATCATGGCGTATCCGGACCCGCAGAGCGCGGATGGGGGTGGGTATTTCCTGCTGCTGGGCGGGGTTGCGCCGGTGAAGGAGACCGGCGCGGAGAACCGTGGCGTGCAGAAGCGCGAGGTGATGATCGTGATCGATCGGTCGGGGTCGATGCGCGGGGAGAAGATCGAGCAGGCGCGGGCGGCCGCGGAGCAGGTCGTGGAAGGGCTGGCGGATGGGGAGGCGTTCAACATCGTGGACTTTTCGACGACGGTGGAGCGATTCAGCCCCAAGCCGGTGATCAAGGATGCGAGGACGCTGGCGGACGCGAAGAAGTACATCGGGGGCATCAACGCGGATGGGGGAACGAACATCCACGAGGCGCTACTGACGACGCTGCGGCAGGACGTTCAGGATGGGATGCTGCCGATGGTGCTGTTCCTGACGGATGGGCTGCCCACCGTCGGGGAGACGAGCGAGGCGCGGATCCGGGAGGATGCGGCGCGGGCGAACGTGCACAAGCGGCGGATGTTCACGTTCGGGGTGGGGTACGACGTGAACGCGCCGCTCTTGGACCATCTGGCGGAGGCGAACCGCGGGGCGAGCATCAACGTGCTGCCGAAGGAGAACGTGGAGATCGCGGTGTCGAAGGTGTTCAAGCGGCTGCAGGGGCCGGTGATGAACGAGCCGGCGATGATCGTGCGGACGGGTGCGGGCGGGGATGGGCCGGTGAGCACGCGGGCGATCCGGGATGTGATGCCGCCGGTGCTTCCGGACCTGTTCGAGGGGGACCAGCTTGTCGTGCTGGGGAAGTACACGAGCGGGGAGAAGGTTCGGCTCCGGATCGAGGGGGAGTATCGCGGCGCGAGGCGGGCGTTTGATGTGGACTTTGATCCGGCGACGGCGAGCGCGCGGAACGGGTTTGTCGGGCGGCTGTGGGCGTCGCGGCGGATCGCGTACCTGCTGGACCAGATCCGGCAGAACGCGGGGACTTCGGCGGGGCAGCAGGCGCCGCCGCCGGAACTGGTGAAGGAGATCGTGGAGCTGTCGACGCGATGGGGCATCCTGACGGAGTACACATCGTTCCTGGCGACGGATCCCGGTGCGCCGGCGACGGCGGCGGTGCCGCAGGCGGACTTCGGCGCGAACGTGGAGTTCAGGATTCGGGAGCGTGTGGCGGGCGGGCCCCGAGACGGCGCGAGCGCCGTCAACCAGTCGCTGAACCTGAAGGAGGCGAAGTCGCAGGCGTGCGCCAACACGGGGAATGAGTACCTCGACGCCAACATGCAGGTGCGGCGGATCTCCACCGTGCAGCAGACGGCTGATGAGGCGCTCTTCTGCCGGGGGAACCGGTGGGTGGATGGGCGGATCCTGGCCCTGAAGGACAGCGAGAACCTGAAGCCGGATGAGACGATCAAGTTCGGCTCGCCGGAGCACTTTGCCCTGGCGTGCCGGCTGGCGGATGAGGGGGCGGGCCGCAACTCGCTGCTGGCGATGAACGGCGAGGTGCTGTTGATGGTGGATGGAAAGCGGGTGCTGATCACGGCGCCAGACGGGACGGACGAGACACCGCAGACGCCGTGAGGGTGGAGCGGGCGTTGGATGTCATGGCCGGCGCACGGGCTGATTTGAGCCCGCGCGCCGGCCGTTTTTTCGGTTTGGAATGGATCCGACAGGAACGGGGATGAGCGCGAAGTCATCCACTCGTCACCCTGGGGCGGATGGAGAACTCCAGATTTGCGCAGGTGACGGGCGATGAGCGTCCGTTTTTCAACCCTCTCTGGAGGTTTCTCAATGAAGCGGTTCCTACTGATCTCGACGATGCTGGTTGTGGGCTTCTCGGGCCTGGCGCTCAGTGCCTGCAACACGACCAAGGGATTCGGGC
>DASZWV010000213.1:0-2654 GCA_035546115.1 Phycisphaerales bacterium | reverse complement strand
ATCGGGGTGAATCCCCGATCCGCTTCCGTATCGTCGGTCTCGCCACCGGCCGCAACGCCGACGCCATGCTCGCGCAGGCCAAGCGATTCCACGTCCACGACCTCGCTCTTGCAGCAGACTCGACAGCACAGGGTCGCACCGGCGGCTCGCCCGCCGGTGCGGCCACCCCGGGCGTCCGCATCCGCATGGGCTCGCAGGCCGCCGAGCAACTCGTCCGCGAGGTCGAGTGCGACATCGTTCTCGGCGCAATGGTCGGCGCCGCCGGTCTCCCCGCCACGCTTGCCGCCATCAACCTCGGGCGCGACATCGCGCTCGCGAACAAAGAGACCCTCGTCGCCGCCGGCGAGCTGGTGATCCCCGCCGCGGTCCGCTCCGGCTCCAGGCTCCTCCCCGTGGACAGCGAGCACTGCGCCGCCTGGCAAGCCCTGCTCAGTTCGGCACTCGGCACTCGGCACTCGGCACTCTGCCCCCCGCTCTCGTGCGGTCCCGACATCGCCCGCCTCATCCTCACCGCCTCCGGAGGCCCCTTCCGCACCGCCTCGGCCTCCGCCACCTACAACGCCACGCGCGAGCAGGCCCTCAACCACCCGACCTGGCAGATGGGCCCCAAGGTCACCATCGATTCCGCCTCCCTCACCAACAAGGCCCTCGAGATCGTCGAGGCCCACTGGCTCTTCGGACTCCCCGGCGAGAAGATCGGCGTGCTCGTGCACCCGCAGTCCATCGTCCACGCCCTCGTGGAGTTCGCCGACGGCAACATCCTCGCCCAGCTCGCCGCGCCCGACATGCGCACGCCCATCCAGTACGCCCTCACCTTCCCGCACCGTCCCGAGGGCGTCTCGCGCAAGCTCGACTGGGGCGCGCTGGGCAAACTCGACTTCTCCACGCCCGACCGCGAGCGATTCCCCGCCATCGACGCCGCGTACGACATCATCGCCCGCGCCGGCACCTCCGGGGCGATCTTCAACGCCGCCAACGAGGTCGCCGTCGAGGCGTTCCTCGCCGGCAGGATCCCCTTCGGACGCATCACCGAGCTCTCCCGCGCCGCGCTCGAGGAGGTGGGCGTCTCCCCGCTTCGCTCACTCGACGACGTGCTCGCGGCCGACGCCGAGGCCCGTCGCTGCGTCCAGGCGCGCCTTCGCGCCTCGCACGCCACGGCGTAGCCTGTACGCTTCGCATGAGCCGCGCCCCCCAACCGCCACGCCGAGCCGGACTCACGCCCGTGCCCGCGCCCCCGGCGCTGCACAAGGCCGGCGATCTCATCCGCGCGGGCCGCTTCGACGAAGCCCGCGTCCTCCTCCTCCGCGCCGTCCAGCACAAGTCGCCCCACCCCCATGGGTTCTACATGCTCGGCCTCGCCCTGGATGGCCTCGGCCAGTTCGACCAGGCGCTCTACTACTTCCAGCGGGCCCAGGCCGTCTCTCCGCACGAGTCCATGCTCGTCATCGCCGTCGCCCACGCCCTGGT
The DNA here is from genome assembly GCA_035546115.1 of Phycisphaerales bacterium. Lineage (GTDB taxonomy): Bacteria > Planctomycetota > Phycisphaerae > Phycisphaerales > UBA1924 > UBA4658. Next base: position 1,187 of record DASZWV010000213.1, on the reverse strand, counting down.
GAAGCTCGACAGGCGCGACGAGGGCCTCAAGGCACTCCAGGCATTCGCGGCCTCGAATCCGCTCGATCCCTCGCTCGCCACCGCGCTCACCAGCTACCTCACCGAGTCGGATCGCAACGACGAGGCCCTGAAGATCGGCGAGGCCGCCCACAAGGCCCTCGGCGACAACCCCGACCTCTGCAACGCTCTCGGCCGCGCCCTGCACAAGGCCGGCCGCTTCGAGGAAGCGATCACGATCTACAAGCGCGGCGAACGCCTCATCCGCGCCGGCAGCACGCTCATGGCCCTCGGCCGCATCCCCGAGGCCGTCGAGGTCTACCACGGCGCGTGCCTGAAGTACCCCGACGACGAGGCCGGCTGGACGAACTACGCCTTCACCCTCAACTACGTCGAGGGCGCACCCCTCGACGAGACCCTGCGCGCCCACCGCGAGTTCGCCCGCGCCGTCCGCCTCCGCCTCGGCGCTCCGTTCTCCACGTGGAACGTCACCAAGGACCCGGACCGCAAGCTCCGCGTCGGCATCGTCTCCCCGGACCTCCGCATCCACGCCATCGTCTCCTTCCTCGCGCCTCTCCTCGAGGCGTACGACAGGAGCGACTGGCATCTCACCGCCTATTCCACCGGCCGCGTCAAGGACCAGACCACCGAGCGCATCAGGTCCCTGGTGGATCAATGGCGCGAGGCCCGCAAGCCCCACCCGCGCCACCTCGCGAGCCTCATCCACGCGGACAGGATCGACGTCCTCATCGACCTCTCCGGCCACACCGAGGAGAACGCCCTCCCGGCGTTCCACCTCCGCCCGGCGCCGGTCCAGGCGACCTATCTCGGCTATCCGAACACCACCGGACTCGACACCATCGACATCCGCATCGTCGATTCCATCACCGACCCGCCCGGCACCGACGACCGCAACGCCGAACGCCTCGTCCGCATCGACCCCTGCTTCCTCTGCTTCAAGCCGATCGTCGACGCCCCCGATCTCGCCCCGCCCCCCATGACGCTCCCCGACGCGCCGGGCGTCTCCTTCGGCTCCTTCAACCTTCCGCTCAAGATCGGCCCCCGCTCGCTCGGGATGTGGTCCGCCGTCCTGCGAGAGATCCCCGCCGCCCGCATCGTCCTCAAGCACGCCTCCATGTCCGAGCCCTGGATGCGCGAGCACCTCGCCCGCCGGATGGACGCCGCCGGCA
>DASZWV010000212.1:0-2386 GCA_035546115.1 Phycisphaerales bacterium | reverse complement strand
GTTCGCGCTGAAGGCGAACTGGTTGCCCTTGAACTTGTTGAGCTGCTCCTGGCTGAAGAAGACGATCAGTTCGTCGTAGGTCTGGGCCCCGATCTGCAGGCCCACGGTGCCCTGGGCCATGTCGGCGTAGCCGACCAGGCGGCCGTTCTGGTACACCTCGCCGCGCCCGTAGGCGCCGCCGGCGATGAAGCCCGCCTTGCCCACATCGGGGAACACGGCATACCCGGGCGCGCGGTCGAGCATCTCGCGGAGCGATGGGTCCACCGACTCGAACGCCGCGATGGTGCCGTTGGATTCATCTGTCAGGGCGGCGCGGCTGGCCTCGGTCGTCGGCGAGGTCGAGCAGCCGCCAAGCCCGCAGGCCGTCCAGGCGCACGCGGCGCCCGCACACAGAGCGATGCACACGGTCGAGAGAGTCGTGCGATTCATTGGCGATCTCCTTGTCAACGGTGCGCCGCACGGCCCACCCCCCAACTCCCACCCCCCGAGGCTCCCACGAAGGAGCCGATGACCCGGCCGTGCGGCGTCACCTCGCCCGTGTGTACGCCGCCGCCCACCCGAACAGCCGCAGAAGTTCGAAGAAACTTCCCTGCGGGTCGCAGCCTGTTCGCCCCGGAATGGGTCAGGGCGTTGTGAGAATGTTCGAATGGAATATCGCGATCTGTTTGTCGCGATGGGGCGATCGATCGCCGGGCATCGGGTGTCGGCCGCTACTGGAAGAGCTTCACCTTGTCGAGCACCGGCGAGGCGATCTGCCCCCACAGGGTGTTGCTCTTGACCGCGCTGGACTGGTTGAGGAAGCCGGAGTTGGCCGACTTGAACTGCGAGCCGAAGGCGGACATCAGGTTGGAGCGTTCCTCGCCGGTGGTGCCCGAGAGCGTCTGGTAGGAGCTCGAGAGTTGCTCGACGGTGGGCTGGGCCTTCTTGGCGAAGTCCATCACGCCCTGCAGGTCCTTGAGGTTCTTCAGTTCGCTCGTGAGCGAGGTAAGGCTCGCGATGTACGAGTTCGCGGCGTCCTTGACCATCGGGGTGAGCATGTCCATCGCGCTCTTGCTCCCCATGAGCCCCGCGAGCCCGCCGGACTGGCAGCCCGACATCGGCGACACGAGGGCAACGGCGGCCAGGGCGAGCGCGGCGGAGAGCGTGATTCGGGAGACGGTGCGGCGTGGCATGGAGGACTCCTTGGTGTTCGTGCGGGCGCCGGCCCGCGAATGTCGGCCCTTCCCCCGTTTGCAGCGCAAGGGTAGACGGCGGCGGCGTGTGCGCGTGCCGGGGGAAGGGAGCACGAGAGCAGGAGCCGAACTACTCGGCCTCCGGCCGCCACGCCCCGCCGCACTCCGGGCAGACCAGGCAGCCGTCTTCCCCGGGCAGAAGAGTCGCGATCGAATACGAGCACGAGGGGCACACACCGCGAGCGAGGCGGGCCTTGGCCGCGGTGGTTCCGCCGGCGGCTCCGGCGAGGATGCACCAGGCGTTCCAGACCCCGCAAGCGGCAAGAAACAGCAGGAGGGCATCCGCAGGCCAGTGTTTCGGGATACCCGCGGGTGCGGATGGGTACATCGCCGAGCTCGCACTCCACGCGCCCGTGGCCAGGCACCCTCCAGCCATGAATAGGTAGATGAGAAAGAGAGTCCGCTGTTGGTCCGGGAGGGCCGCCCAGGCGGCCGCGACGTTCATCCGCACGCGACGATTGACGCCGCGACTGTCACGGACGGTCCACTTCGGCGGCAGGAAGAAGTCCCTGATCGTCATGCGGGGAAGTGTATTGGCGAGGAGGTGCTGTTCAGGTCGCGGGGACCTCGCCGCACTCGGGGCATCTCGCATCGGGCTCGAGGCCGGTGCGGTCGTAGCGGCACTTGGGGCAGATGTTCCGCGCGAGCAGGTCGCGCCGCTCGGCATCGTCGAAGTATGCCCGCTGTTCCCGGCCTGCGCGGAAGCCCGCTCGCAGCAGCGCTGCGCCGGCGGAGACTTCCAAGAGCACTCCGAACCACCCCCCTCCGCCGCGCCACGCACCATTGATGAGCGAGAGCACGCCGACGGCGACCAGCGCACCACCCAGCATCTTCAGAGCGCCCGGGTAGCCGGTGTTCGTGACCTCGGGCCTGGGAACCGGCGGCCGCGCGGGCTCGGTTTGGGGTTGCGGGGCCGGGGGATCGAGCATGCGACTTCTCCGTGAGCTCATTGTACTGATTCGCGAGTCGGCTCGGGGGGTCGGGGAACTGGTGGCGGTCGGGCGCGGCACGGGGCACGGAGCGCGCGGAGGAGGAACGGAGACCACGGAGGGGGATGTGGAGTTAGGATTGGTGCATGAAGCCCCACCCTCGCCCGCCCATCATCCGCAAGACGATCAAGTGGGGCGGCGCGGCGGTGACTCTGCTGCTGGTGG
>DASZWV010000211.1:0-7243 GCA_035546115.1 Phycisphaerales bacterium | reverse complement strand
GTGGTAGTAGAAGAGCCACTTGGCGTAGATAGGCGGGCCGATTTCGGTGAAGCCCGGCGGGGTGGGCATGTCGATGCGGGTGAGCTTGGCGTCGAAGCGGGCGTCCTCGACCGAGCGGGTGACGGCGCGGTGGTCGGGATGGGCGTCCTCTGGCCAGGGGGTGAAGAGGATGCTCGCCTGGTGGGCGCGGATGACGCCGGCCAGAGCGTGGCGGGTGGCGAGGGTGTGCTCGACCCTGCGGTTCGGGAGGTCCAGAAGGATGCGCCTGATCCGGGGCTTGCCGGCGGGTGGTTGGAGCGCGGCGAGGGCGGCCGCGGCCTCTTTCATCCGCGATTCGCGGTCGCCGCGGGGCGTGGGGCTGCCGTCGGTGATGTCGGCGATCAGGACGTCGTGGCCCTGGGCGGCAAGGCGGGCGATGGCGCCGCCCATGCCGATCTCGGCGTCGTCGGGATGGGGGGCGAAGACGACGATGGCGGTCATGGGCGGGTTCCGCCAAAGTGCAAAGTGCAAAGTGCAAAGCGCAAATCAAGGCCGGGAATCGCGGCTCGCGGCCTGATGAGCACTCTGTGCTTTGCAGTTGGCACTCTCACTCGCTCTCCTTGCCCACGGCGACCAAGCCCACCAGCCCATCGGCGGTCTCGAGTTGCACCTGCTGGACGCGCTGGGGCTTGCGGGTGGCGAAGAAGCCGCCGGCGCGGAAGGCCTCGCCGTACTGGTCGCGGAAGGTCTTGAGGGGGAGCTCGATGGTCTCGCCGACGCCGAGGGAGGGGATCTCGCGGCTGTACCAGCGGTTCACCCAGAGGCGCGAGCGGCCGTAGGCGCGGGCGGTGGTGTTGGTGATGGAGATCGTCGTCGGCGTGCGGACGACCTGGATGTCGAGCGTCTCGGACTGGGTCTTGGACTCGGGATAGCCGGGGCCGGCCAGGGCGGGGTCGCGGGACGGGGTGCAGCCGGCGAGCATCACCGCCGAGACGCCGAGGCAGAGAGCGATCCGGGCGGTCCGTCGGCTGTTCATTCCAGGTCCTCCTCTGCGTTCGCGGCGGTTTGAGCGGTGCGTGGACTTCGTATGATCCGGCGTGTCTTGCGACGGCAACAACGCGACGCCCCCCTCGCCGGCCATCGCCCCGGGCGCAGAGCATATCGATCCGGCGGCGGTCGCGCGCGAGACCGGCCTGCGCGGGGTGGATCCCCGGATCACGGCGATCGTCCCCGGGTTCGATGCGCCGTTCTTCCAGGCGGGCCTGGCGGGGTACTCCGATGCGGCGATGCGGATCATCGCGCGGCGGCACGGGTGCCCCTTCTGCGTGACCGAGGCGCTGCTCGACCGGACGCTGCTCGGGGGCGGGCGCGGCTTCCTGAAGGCCGACCTGGGCGACCTGCACGAAAACGTGCCCGGCGGCCCGGAGGACCACCCGCTGGCCTGCCAGATCATGGGGAGCGACCCGCGCGAGATGAGCGCGAGCGCGCTCAAGGTCGCCGAGCAGGGGCGGCGCGGCGACAAGCAGTACCGGCTGCTGGCCTACCGGGACGTCCCGCCCGAGGAACTGGCGGAGATCATCGGCCAGCGGCTGCGGACGCCGGGGGGCGAGCAGCTCGGGCCGTACGACCCGATGGAGGGTTTGGAAGAAGAGGTGTCGAGGTGTCGGGGTGTCGAGGTGTCGGGGGAAGGCGCCCTTGCCGCGCCCTTGGCGCCTGGACACCCCGGCGCCTCGCGTCTCTCCTTCGAGACCATCGACATCAACCTCGCCTGCCCGGTGAAAAAGATCAAGGCCAAGGCCCGGGGCGGACACTGGCTGGCCGAGCCGGATGGGGCGATCCAGATCCTGCGGGCGGTGCGGGAGACGGTGCCGGGGCACATCCCGTGCACGGTGAAGCTGCGTCGGAGCTTCGACGACACGCCGGAGATGCGGGCGAACTGCCTGCGGATCGTGGATGCGGCGTTCGATCTCGGCTACGCGTGGGCCACGATCCACGCGCGGACGGTGCAGCAGAAGTACATCGGGCCGAGCCGGTGGGATGCGCTCCGCGAGATCGTGCGGGCGCGGCCGCGGGCGCTGATCTTCGGCTCGGGCGATGTGTGGACGGTTCAGGACATCTTCCGGATGATCGCGTACACGGGTGTGTCGGCGGTGGCGGTGGCACGCGGGTGCATCGGCAACCCGTGGGTCTTCCGGCAGGCGCGGCAGATGATGGCGGGCGAGCCCCCCACTTCTCCCACCATCGCCGAGCAGCGGGCCGTGCTGGAGGAGCACTTCCGGCTGAGCGTCGCGGTGTGCGGGGAGGAGCGGGCGAGCAAGACGATGCGGAAGTTCGGGATCCGGTTTGCCGCGCACCATCCCAGGGCGGAGGACGTCCGGAGGCGATTCATCGGCGTGGGGGGCGTGGAAGACTGGCTGGGCGTGCTCGAGGAGCACTACGGCCCCGCGGCCGCGGCGGCGGATGTTCCCGCGGGCACGCCCGCGCCGATCGGGGCGGACCTGTGGAGCGATCCGCGGAGGTAAATCGGTCCCGGCGGTCCTGTCGGTCCGATGTGTGTGGGGAACCTCTCCATGGATTCGGATCGCGCTACTGTGACGGGCTTGGAGTCCGCGCCAGTTCCTCAGCCCGAGGCTTTTTTTCCACCACCGCGTACGACGTGGCTCTCGCGATTGCGGGCGTTCTGCGCGCAGCCGGGGCGGGGCGGGCACTTCGTGCGCGCGGCGGTGGTCGGGGTGCTCGCGGGGCTGGTGGCGGTGGGGTTCCAGTGGGCGCTGGCCCAGGCCGAGGACTGGCGGAACGACCTCCTGAACTACCTGCACGCCCAGCCACACGCCGAGTTGTGGGGCTGGGCGGTCTTCCCCGCAATCGGGCTGGTCGTCGGGTGCCTGGTGGGGTGGATGGTGCTCCGCTTCGCCCCGGATGCCCCGGGCTCGGGCATCCCGCACGTCAAGGGTGTGCTGCTGCACATCCGGCCGATGAAATGGAAGGGCCTGCTGCCGGTGAAGTTCCTTGGGGGCGCGCTGTCGATCGGCTCGGGGCTTTCGCTGGGGCGCGAGGGGCCGACGGTGCAGATGGGGGCCGCGCTGGGGAAGATGGTCGCGGGGGCCATCAAGCTCCCGCAGCGCTTGACGCCGCAGTTGATCTCGTGCGGGGCGGGGGCGGGGCTGGCCGCGGCCTTCAACGCGCCGCTGGCGGGGTTCCTGTTCGTGCTCGAGGAACTGCACCGGGAGATGTCGGCGATGACCTTCGGCGGGGCGCTGGTGGCCGCGCTGATGGCCGACATCGTGGCCCGGTCGCTCAACGGGCAGTTGCCGTCGTTCTCGGTGCACGTGACGGCGGTGCTGCCGCTGAGCACGCTCCCGATGGTCGCGCTGCTCGGGGTGATCGGGGGGCTGCTGGGGGTGCTGTTCAACAAGGGGCTGCTCTCGACGCAGGCGTGGGCCCGCAAGCAGAGGATCTTCCCCCGCTGGTCGCTCCCGGGGGTGGCGGCGGTGATCTGCGGGCTCACGGCGTGGTGGATGCCGCACGCGGTGGGCGGCGGGCACTCGACGGCGGACAACCTGCTCAGCGGGGAGCTGAAGATGGGCGTCGTGGCCCTGCTGGCCCTGCTGGCCGTCAAGTTCTCGCTCACCATGCTGAGCTACGCGTCGGGGGCGCCCGGGGGCATCTTCGCGCCCATGCTCGTGCTGGGGGTGGTGGCCGGGGAGATCGTCGGGCACGTGACGGTCGCGATCTGGCCCGCGTGGGCGGCGTACACCACGGCGTTCTCGATGATCGGCATGGCGGCGGTGTTCACCGGGTCGGTGCGGGCCCCGCTCACCGGGCTGGTGCTGATTTTGGAGATGACGGCGAACTACGACCTGCTGCTGGCCCTGGCGGTGGCCTGCCTGGCGGCGTACGCGGTGGCCGAGATGCTCCGCGACCACGCGATCTACGAGGCGCTGCTCGCCACCGACATGGCCCAGCGCGGCATCCAGTCGGGCGAGAGCGATGAGCCCCGGAGCGTGGTCATGGGGATCCAGCGGGGCTCGGCGATCGAGCGCAAGACCATCCGCGAGGCGGGGCTGCCGCAGGGGTGCATCGTGGTGGCCGTGGAGCGCGGCGGGCGCGAGCTGCTGCCGGTGGCGAACCTGCTGCTGCTGCCCGGGGACCACATCACCGTGCTCGTGCCGGCGCACGAGACCGAGAAGGCGCTCAAGATCGTGGAACTGGCCCGGCAGGCGTGAGGCCCGGCCGAGCGGCCCGCCCGCGCGCAGGCCAGAACCAGGCACGGCGGCGCCTACCCCGCCCCCCCGGCCGAGCGCAAAGCCTGCGCGTGCGCGTGCGCCGGAGCCCCGGGATGCCGCGCCGCGGCCCCGGCGCGCTCCCACGGGGTCCCGGCGCGCTTCCACGGAGCCCCGTGGCGCCTCCACTGGACCCTCCCGGCCGCCCGGAGGGTGGAGCCGCGCTTCCACGGAGGTCCGGCGCGCCGGCAATGGAGCCTCCGGGCCCCCGGGAGGGCGGCGGCGCGCTTCCACGGAGGCCCGGCGCAGCGCCCCGGAGGCTCGCGGGCCGGATATTCGGACCTCGCCGTCGTCTGCCGCGGCCTCTGCACCGGCGGGCCCGGCGGGGGCGCCGTCGAGGGGGCGGGGCGCATGGGCATGGCGGGGGCGGTGCGGTACGCGGGGGGGCGATAGAGTCATGCCGTTCTCGCGGGGCAGCCAATCGCACGCGCCGCTCGTCTCTGCGGCGCGATGGGGAGCACGACCATGGGCACCGAATCGGGCGCAAGGCGGCGGGAGTTTCTGGCGGCGGCGATCGCGGCCGGGGCGGGGACGATCGTGGCGGGGTACGCGGCGGCGCGGACCATCGATCCGCCCGCGGCGGCCAGGCCCGAGCCCAAGCCCGATGCAAAGCCGGATGCCAAGGGGAAGCCGGAAGAGCCGCACGAGGAGGATGTGTCCCCGGCCGAGGACCTGATGCGCGAGCACGGGGTGCTCAAGCGGGTGCTGCTGGTGTACGGCGAGGTGATCCGGCGGCTGGAGATCGGCGAGGACGTTGCGCCCGAGCCGCTCGTGGACGCCGCGGGGATCATCCGGAACTTCATCGAGGACTACCACGAGAAGCTCGAGGAGGACCACCTGTTCCCCCGGTTCCGCAAGGCGAACGTGCAGGTGGACCTGGTGGACACATTGACGGCCCAGCACCAGGCGGGGCGGCGGCTGACCGACTGGACGATGCGGCTGGCGACGGTGCCCTCGATGCGCGACCCGCACGACCGGCCGCGGCTGGTGGGGTACATGCGGATGTTCATCCGCATGTACGAGCCGCACGAGGCCCGCGAGGACACGGTGCTGTTCCCCGCGCTGCGGAAGATCGTCTCGGCCAACGAGTACGATGCGCTGGGCGAGGACTTCGAGAAGAAGGAGCACGAGCTGTTCGGCAAGGACGGCTTCGAGGCGATGGTGGACAAGGTCGCCGGGATCGAGAAGAAGCTGGACATCTACGACCTCAACAAGTTCACGCCCAACGTCTGATCGCGCCGGGGATGCATGACGCTCTTTGATCTCGTGCTCGTGGGCGTGGCGGCGGCGGCGGGCGCGATCGCCTCGGTCGCGGGCTTCGGCGTGGGGAGCCTGCTCACGCCCGTGCTCGCCCTGCGCACCGGGATGCGGGCCGCGGTGGCGGCGGTGACCATCCCGCACGCGATCGCGAGCGCGATCCGCTTCTGGCAGCTGCGCCGGGCGGTGGACTGGCGGGTGGTGCGGAGCTTCGGGCTCACCAGCGCCGCCGGGGGACTGGCCGGGGCGATGCTGCACGGGGCCCTGAACAGCGCCTGGCTGACGTGCGTTTTCGCCGGGCTGCTCATCTTCGCCGGCGCGGCGGGGGTGACGGGGCTCTCGACGCGGATGCGGTTCCGCGGGGCGATGGCGTGGGCCGCGGGGGCCCTGTCGGGGTTCTTCGGCGGGCTGGTGGGCAACCAGGGCGGGATCCGCGCCGCGGCGATGCTCGGGTTCGACGTGCGCCGCGAGGCGTTCGTGGGAACCGCGACGATGGTGGCGCTGATCGTGGATGCGGCCCGCCTGCCGGCGTACCTGTATAGCGACGGTGCGGCGATGGCGGCGCTCTGGCCGCGGATCGCGGCGATGACGGTCGGCGTCGTGGCCGGGACGCTCGCGGGCAAGGCGCTGCTGGTGCGCATCCCGGAGCGGGTGTTCCGGCGCGTGGTCGGGGCGCTCATCCTGGCGCTGGGCGTGTGGATGGGCCTGCGGGCGGTCGCGGAGCTGCGCGGCGGTCAGCGCCCGGGGCCCGCGCCGGTCCGCGCGACGGCCGGCACGCCGGCCTTGCGCGGGTCCTGGGCGGAGCCGTTCCGCGGGCCGCCGGTCGCGCGGGCGGGCGCGGGGACGGCGGACGCCTCGGGGGCGGGCCTGGGTTCGGCGGCGTCGCCGGGGTAGGCGATGCGGCCGTGGTAGATGCTCGCGAGCGTGCGGCTGACGGCCTCGACGATCTGGTTGAGCTCGCGCAGGGTGAGGTCGCAGTCGTCGAACTGGCCGTCGAGCAGGCGCTTGGTCGCGATGGCCCGGACCATGGCGTCGATGCGGCTGGGCGTCGGGTCGGCCATGGCGCGGGCCGCGGACTCGACGGCGTCGCAGATCATGACGATGGCGGCCTCCTTGGTGCGGGGCTTGGGGCCGGGATAGCGGTAGTCGAGCTCGGCGGGGCCGTCGTCGTCGTCGGCGGACTCGCCGGCCCTGAAGAGCGACTCGGCGCGGCGCTTGGCGCGGTGGTAGAAGTACTCGACGAGCGTGGTGCCGTGGTGGCTCTCTATGAAGTGCCAGATGGGGCGCGGGAGATTGAACTCGCGGGCGAGCTCGAGGCCGTCCTTGACGTGGCCGACGATGACCAGCAGGCTCATGGCCGGGGAGAGGCGGTCGTGGCGGTTGAAGCCGGGCGTCTGGTTCTCGACGAAGTAGTCGGGCTTGTTCATCTTCCCGATGTCGTGGTAGAGGGCGCCGACGTAGGCGAGCAGGCCGTCGGCGCCGATGGCCTCGGCGGCGGCCTCGGCCAGGGCGCCGAGGTTGAGCGAGTGGTTGTAGGTGCCCGGGGCGCGCTGCTGGAGCTGGCGGAGCAGCGGCTGCTTGGGGTCGCGCAGCTCGATGAGCGTGAGGCCGGTGGTGATGGAGAACAGCCGCTCCATGGAGGGGAGGATGAACAGGGCGATGCCGGCGACGAGCAGGCCGCCGAAGCCGGCCCACGCCGAGTCGGTGCCGGCCTGCATGATCGC
>DASZWV010000210.1:0-15845 GCA_035546115.1 Phycisphaerales bacterium | reverse complement strand
GGTGTCGCGGCATCTGAAGGTACTCTCGGATGGCGGGTGGGTGATCAAGCGGACGGAGGGGACGGCGACGCTGTATCGGCTGACGCTGGATGACCTGTCGGCGCCGAGCCGCGGCGTGTGGGTGGCGGTGCGGGAGTTGATTCGCTCGCCGGATGGAAAGCGATCCGGAATGGAGGCGGAGGAGGATCTGCGGCGGCTGGAGTCGGTGCTGGCGGAGCGGCGGGAGGATTCGCTCGGGTATTTCGGGCGTGTGGCGGGGCAGTGGGACGATGTGCGGACGGAGCTGTTCGGGTCGCGGTTCACGCCGCTGGGACTGCTGAGCCTGCTGCCGCGGGAGTGGGTCGTGGCGGACCTGGGGTGCGGGACGGGGAATGCGTCGGAGTTGCTGGCGCCGCTCGTAAGGCGGGTGATCGCGGTGGATCAGTCGGGGCCGATGCTGAGCGCGGCGAAGCGGCGATTGGCGGGCGTGAAGAATGTGGAGTTCATTGAGGGGGAGTTGACAAAGCTGCCGCTGAGGGATGCGAGCGTGGATGTGGCGGTGTGCGTGCTGGTGCTGCACCACGTGGAGAAGCCGGGGGATGCGCTGGCGGAGATGCGGCGGATCGTGCGGCCGGGGGGGCAGGCGCTGGTGGTGGATATGGTCGAGCATGACCGATCGATCTACCGGCACACGATGGGGCATCGGTGGCTGGGGTTTTCGGACGGGGCGATGGCTTCGATGATGACGGGGGCGGGGTTTGAGCGGGCGCGTTATGTGGCGCTCCCGTCTGACCCGAACGCGAAGGGGCCGGGGCTGTTCGCGTGCACGGGGCACGCGCCGATGGATGACCGATGACACGGGCCGCGGCCCGGTTCTTTGACCGAATCACTCCCCCACTGCTTGGAGATTTCCCTTGCCGACGATGACGAAGCCGGAGAAGAAGACCACGAACCCGAACCTGAAGAACACCGCCGGGCATCGCGGGCTGACGCCCGATGTGATCGGCGGGCTGGATTTCAAGGTGCGCGACCTGGCGCAGGCGGAACTGGGGCGGAAGGAGATCCGCCTGGCCGAGCACGAGATGCCGGGACTGATGGCGCTGCGCGAGCGGTACAAGGGGAAGAAGCCGCTGGCGGGGGCGCGCATCGCGGGGTCGCTGCACATGACGGTGCAGACGGCCGTGCTGATCGAGACGCTCGTGGAGCTCGGGGCGCAGGTGCGGTGGGCGAGCTGCAATATCTTCAGCACGCAGGACCATGCGGCCGCGGCGGTGGTTGTGGGACCCAGCGGGACGGTGGAGAAGCCGAGCGGGACGCCGGTGTTCGCGTGGAAGGGGGAGACGCTGGAGGAGTACTGGTGGTGCACGGAGCAGATCTTCAAGTTTGCAAACGGGGAGGGGCCGAACCTGCTGCTGGATGACGGCGGGGATGCGACGCTGCTGGTGCACAAGGGGGCGGAGTTCGAGAGGGCGGGGAAGGTACCGGCGTTTGATGCGAAGAACGACCCCGAGGAATGGGGCGTGATCCTGGGCGTGCTGCGGAACTCATTGGCGGATCGGCCCGGGTACTTCACGAAGATGGTGAAGGGGATCAAGGGCGTGAGCGAGGAGACGACCACGGGCGTGCATCGGTTGTACGAGATGCAGAAGAAGGGGACGCTGGCGTTCGCGGCGATCAACGTGAACGACAGCGCGACCAAGAGCAAGTTCGACAACCTGTACGGCTGCCGGCACTCGCTGGTGGATGGGCTCAACCGGGCGACGGATGTGATGCTGAGCGCGAAGACGGCGGTGGTGCTGGGCTATGGCGATGTCGGCAAGGGGTGCGCCCAGGCTCTGCGCGGGCAGGGCTGCCGCGTGATCGTGACGGAGATCGACCCCATCAACGCGCTGCAGGCGGCGATGGAGGGGTACCAGGTGACGGTGCTGGAGGACGTGATCGAGGCGGCGGACATCTTCATCACGGCGACCGGCAACAAGAACGTCATCACGCTCGAGCACATGAAGCGGATGAAGGACAAGGCGATCGTCGCGAACATCGGACACTTCGACAACGAGATCGACATGGCGGGGCTGTACAAGGCCGTGGAGAGGGGCGAGGCGAGGCGGATCAACATCAAGGCGCAGTACGACGAGTTCGTGCTGGGCAAGAAGGGCAGGAGCATCCTCGTGCTCGCCGAGGGGCGGCTGATGAACCTCGGGTGCGCGACGGGGCATCCGAGCTTCGTGATGTCATCGTCGTTCACGAACCAGACGATCGCGCAGCTGGACCTGTGGTTCAACGCGAACAACAAGCCGACGCTGAGCGGGATCAAGTACGAGTCCGGGCGCGTGTACACGCTGCCGAAGAAGCTGGACGAGGAAGTCGCTCGCCTGCACCTGGAGAAGATCGGCGTGAGGCTCACGCAGCTCTCGAAGGAGCAGGCGGACTACATCGGCGTGCCGGTGGAGGGGCCGTACAAGAGCGATCACTACCGGTATTGAGGCGTCCGTCCAGCGCGATCGGCAAGGTCCGGGCGTCCCGCCCGGACCTTTTTGCTGTGCGGATCAGCCCTGCACGTCGAGCGGCTTGCGCGGCTCGGGCTTCTTCTGCGGCTTGTAGTTGTCCTGCTCCTGGCGGTCGTCGGTGGTTTCTTCGTCGCCGTTGGACTTGAGATCGCGAACGGCGTCGGTCGCGAGCGCGGCGGAAACGTCCACCTCATCACTGCCGCGACTGACGCCGTCGGAGGATTTGGGCTGCCTGCTTGCGCGGGGCTTCCGTTCCGCGGGCGGAACGCCCGAAACGGGCTGCAACGACGCCGGTGTTGCCGGGCCGAAGAGGCTCATTGCCGGGGATATCGGCCGGATTGCGGCGGATGGCGCGACGATTCTCGGAAATACCCCGGGGCGCCTCGGGACAAGCCCGAATGGCTGGTCCACCTTGCCGGATTTGACGATCCTTGGGGCTAGGATTGAGGCCCGCCGCGGCGGCCTCATGCTTGCGTCGGGGGGACGTTTCGGACGTCGGCGGCTGGGCGCCGGCGGCCTCGCCAGATGCCTCAGAGGATGCCATGAGCGGCGGTCAGCCCACCTCCCCGAGCCCTTCCGTGCCTTCGTCGCCCGTTTCCGGCCAGAGCAGCACCGTTCGATCCGTGACGCCGGCCGTCAACGCGTGGTCGGCGGAGTATCTCGACGAGCAGTACCGGCAATACAAGGCCGATCCGGGCTCGATGTCGGGGGACATGAGCGCGTTCTTTCAGGGGTTCGACCTGGGGGCTGCCCGCCCGGGCGTGGGCGGGGCGGGGGCGACGGGCGCGGAGGCGTCTTTCCAGAGCGCGGCCGAAGACCTCATCGCCGCGTACCGGGCGCTCGGGCACCTGATCGCCAAGATCGATCCGTTCGGGCGCGAGCGACCGAGGCCCAAGGCGTTGACGCTCGGGTACTACGGGCTCTCGCCGGCCGACCTGGACAAGCCGATTCACACGGACCTCGTACCGGGGACGGTGACGCTGCGAACGGTGATCGAGCACCTGGAGCGGAGCTACTGCGGACCGATCGGCGTCGAGTTCATGCACAGCCCGAGCGATGATGAGCGGGCGTGGTTCCGGCGGCGGTTCGAGGGGGACATGGTGGCCAAGCCGCTCTCGGATGCCGAGCGGATCCGGCTGCTGGAGCAGCTCACGGCGGTCGGGCAGTTCGAGTTCTTCCTCGCCAAGCGGTTCCAGGGGAAGAAGCGGTTCAGCATCGAGGGGGGCGAGTGCACGATCCCGCTGCTGAAGTTCATGACCGACCGGCTGGGCGAGCTGGGCGTGCAGGAGCTGATCATCGGGATGGCGCACCGCGGGCGGCTGGCGGTGCTGAGCAACTACCTGGGCAAGGACCTCGGGAAGCTGTTCACCGAGTTCAAGGACATGTGGCAGGAGGGGATCCATCCCGGCGGCGGGGATGTGAAGTATCACCGCGGGTATTCGGGCGACCAGACGCTGCCGGACGGGCGCGTCGTGCACCTGTCGCTCCTGAACAATCCGAGCCATCTCGAGAGCCAGGATGCGGTGGTGATGGGTCGCTGCCGCGCGAAGCAGGATCTGGTCGCGGGCGGGCTCGCGGAAGGGTTCAAGAGCGTGGCGTCGGTGGCGATCCACGGGGATGCGGCGCTCCCGGGGCAGGGCGTGGTGGCCGAGTGCCTGAACATGCAGCGGCTGGAGGGGTACTCGGTCGGCGGGACGCTGCACATCGTGATCAACAACCTGGTCGGGTTCACGACCGATCCGGAGGATGGTCGCTCGACGGAGTATTGCACGGACGTCGCGAAGATCGTGAGCGCGCCGGTGCTGCACGTGAACGGGGATGATCCGGAGGCGGTGGTGCGTGCGGCGCGGCTGGCGGCGGAGTATCGGAGCGAGTTCAAGAAGGATGTGTTCGTCGATCTGGTGTGCTTCCGGCGGTACGGGCACAACGAGGCGGACGAGCCGGCGTTCACGCAGCCGCAGCTGTACGCGCTGGTGCGGGCGCACCCGGGCACGCCGGAGACGTATCGGCAGACGCTCATCGCCAAGGGCGTGGTGACGGCCGAGCAGGCCGAGGCGATGAAGCAGCGGGTGTGGGACGAGATGGACGCGGTGTTTGTCGATGTCGTGGACAAGCACAACGCGGTCGATCCCGTGCCGCCGCCGGGCGGGGGATTGTGGAAAGGGCTGGACGGGAAGTACACGTTCGAGTCGCCGAAGACGGCGGTCGATCCAAAGGTGATCGCCGAGGTGTGCGCGGCGATGGGGCGGACGCCTGCGGGGTTCAACGTGCACCCGAAGCTCAAGGGGATGCTGGCGGATCGAGCGAACCTGCCGAAGACCAACAGGATCGCGCACAACGATGCGGAGCAGATCGCCATCGGCACGCTGCTGCTGGACGGGGTCATGGTGCGGCTGAGCGGGCAGGACTCGCGCCGCGGCACGTTCACGACGCGCCACGCCGTGCTGCGCGACGAGAAGACGGGCGAGCGGTACACGCCGCTGGACCACATCCGCGAGGGCAAGCAGGCGGTGTTCAGCGTGTGGGACAGCCCGCTGAGCGAGTACTCGGTGATGGGCTTCGACTATGGGTACAGCCGGGCGAACCCGCGGGCGCTGGTCATGTGGGAGGGCCAGTTCGGCGACTTCGCCAACGGGGCGCAGATCGTCATCGACCAGTACATCGCCTCGAGCGAGGTGAAGTGGAACCGGTGGGGCGGGCTGGTGCTGCTGCTGCCGCACGGGTATGAGGGGCAGGGGCCGGAGCACTCTTCGGCGCGCCTGGAGCGGTTCCTGCAACTGTGCGCCGACGACAACATGGAGGTGGTGTACCCCTCCACCGCGGCGCAGACGTTCCACATGCTGCGCCGGCAGATGCTGCGGAACTTCCGCAAGCCTCTGATCGTGATGACGCCGAAGAAGTATCTGCGCATCGAGACGGCGACGGTGGATGAGCTCTCGACGGGGTCGTTCCAGCACGTGATCGACGACCCGCACCAGACGGCGGCAAGCTGCAAGGGCGTCACGCAGGTGGTGTACTGCACGGGCAAGATCTACCACGAGATGCACGAGCGGCGCGAGAAGATCGGGCGGAAGGATGTCGCGATCGTGCGCATCGAGCAGCTCTACCCCTTCAACACCCGGGCCGTGAAGTCCGTGGACGAGAAGTATCCAAAGGCGGCCAAGCGGATGTGGGCGCAGGAGGAGCCGCGGAACCAGGGGGCGTACGCGTACATCGCGGACAAGTTCCTGGAGGAGTTCGGGTGGCGGCCGCAGTTCATCGGGCGGCCGGCGTGCGCCTCGCCGGCGACGGCGTCGGAGGCGAACCACGCGAAGCAGCAGGATGTGATCCTGACCGAGGCGGTCGGGCCGCTTCCGGCGACGCCCGCGAGGGCGGATTCGGGTGGTGCGGGGACGGCGGGGCACGATGCGAAGACGAACGGAGCGCCGAAGGCCGTGGCGAAGGGGAAGCAGTGACGGGAACTCGGCGCTCGGCGTCGGGCGCTGGGCACCAGGCGACAATGCAACGAGTCGGGAGCATGCATGGCGGTTGACATCGTGATTCCTCAGGCGGGCGAGAGCGTGACGAGCGGTGTGATCTCGCGCTGGATCAAGAACGACGGCGACTACGTCAAGCGCGATGAGGATGTGCTCGAGCTCGAGACCGACAAGGTGACCATGGGCGTGCCCGCACCGGCGAGCGGGGTGCTCAAGGTCGGGGCGGCGGCCGGGGAGACGGTGAGCATCGGACAGAAGGTCGGCGCGATCGACGACAAGGCGAGCGCTCCGGCGGGCGCGGCCAAGCCGGCCCCGGCGTCGCCTGCCACGGCCAACGGCAGGGCGGCCCCGGCCGCTCCGAGCGCGGGCGGCGAGGATGTTCGCGCGACGCCGCTGGCCCGGAAGCTGGCGGATGAGCACGGGGTGAGCCTCGCGGGCGTCCATGGGTCGGGCGCGGGCGGGCGGATTCGCGAGCAGGATGTCCAGTCGATCGTGGAGGCGAAGGGCAAGGGCGGCGGGGCGCTGGTCGCGGCGCAGGTGGCTGCGCCGAGCCCGGCGCGGCCGGCGACCTCCGCACTACCTTCCGCAAAGCCGGAAGTTGGCGGCACGAGCAGGCGCGAGCGGATGAGCCCGCTGCGGCAGCGGATCGCGGCGCGGCTGGTCGAGGCGCAGCACACCGCGGCGATGCTGACGACCTTCAACGAGTGCGACATGTCGGCGGTGATGGCGCTGCGGTCGCAATACAAGGAGGCGTTCGAGAAGAAGAACGGCGTGGGGCTGGGATTCATGTCGTTCTTCGTGAAGGCGGTCGTGGGGGCGCTCAGGTCGTTCCCGACGGTGAACGCGTCGATCGTCGCGAGCGAGCGCGGCGAGATGGAGGTCGAGCACCACGACTTCTACGACGTCGCGGTGGCGGTGGGAACGCCCAAGGGCCTGGTCGTGCCGGTGCTCCGCGGGTGCGACCGGCTGTCGTTCGCGCAGATCGAGGCGGGCATCAAGGACCTGGCGGTGCGGGCGAAGGATGGAAAGCTGGCCCTGAGCGATCTGCAGGGCGGGACGTTCACGATCACCAACGGCGGCATCTACGGCTCGCTGATGTCCACGCCGATCCTGAATCCGCCGCAGACGGGCATCCTGGGGATGCACGCCATCAAGAACCGGCCGATCGAGGACCCGAAGCATCCCGGGCAGATCGTGCTGCGGCCGATGATGTACCTCGCCCTGAGCTACGACCACCGGCTGGTGGATGGGGCCGAAGCGGTGCAGTTCCTGGTCGCGGTGAAGAACGCGATCGAAGATCCACAGCGGCTGCTGATCGGGCTGTAGGACATTAATTGCGAATGTAGGCGGTTCCCGGGGAGACTGCTCGCAACTGGCCCTCCATCAAGGCCTTAGGGGCGATCGTGCGATCGTGCTCGGCTCTGGCGCGGGCGCATTGCCGAACCGATGGTCCGAGTTTCCTGTAGACTCGGCAACCATGGGACACACTCGCACCGCACTCTCCGCATGCGTTCTTTCCCTCTCGATTCTGGCCGCGCCGCTCCGGGCCGATGACCTCAAGCCTGCCATGCAGACGAGGGCGGATTTCCGCCAGATCGTGCAGGACGGCAAGTCGAAGGTCTTCCCCGCGGTGGTGTACATCAAGGTTGTCCGCGAGGACAACCAGATGGGCGAGAAGAAATCGCAGGAACTGTCGGGAAGCGGCGTGATCATCTCGCCCGAGGGGGAGGTGCTCACGAACTGGCACGTGGTGGACAAGGCCGAGAGCGTGCGGTGCCTGCTCACCGACGGGCGAGCGGCGACGGCGAAGGTGCTCGGGAGCGACAAGGACACGGACCTTGCGCTGATCAAGCTGGAGGGGCTGACGGACTCGCCCACGCCGCCGTACGCCTCCTTCGGCGATTCGCGTGCGCTCAAGGAGGGGGACTTCGTCATGGCGATGGGGGCGCCGTGGGGGCTGAACCGATCGGTGTCGATCGGGATCGTCTCGTGCACGAACCGCTATCTCGAGGGCGTGAGCGAGTACAGCCACTGGATTCAGACGGATGCGGCGATCAACCCGGGCAACTCGGGCGGGCCGCTCGTGAACACCGAGGGGCAGGTGGTCGGGATCAACGCGCGCGGCACGTCGGGGTTCGCCGAGGGCCTGGGCTTTGCGATCCCGTCCGAGACGGCGCAGATCATGGTGTCGCAGCTGCGCGCCAAGGGGCACGTGGACTGGGCGTGGTTCGGCTTGCAGCTCCAGCCGCTGCGCGACTTCAACAAGGACATCTACTTCGAGGGGACCGAGGGCGTGATCGTGGCCGAGACCGATCCGGACAGCCCGGCTCGCTCGGCGGGAATCCTGGCGCGCGACCGGATCCTCGCGATCAACGGCACGCCGATCACCGGACTGACGGAGGAGGACCTCGCGGACATCCGGCGGCAGATCGGCCTGCTTCCCAAGGGGCAGGAGGCCTCGTTCCTGATCAAGCGGGGCGACTCGAAGATGACGGTCAAGATCGCTCCCCGCGAGAAGGGCGCCGTGGAGGGCAAGGAGCTGGCCTGCAAGCGCTGGGACCTGACGGTGAAGGAGATCAACCAGTTCGACAACCCGGACCTGTTCTTCTACAAGAACAAGGGCGTGTTCGTGTACGGGACGAAGTACCCGGGGAACGCATCGAACGCCGGGCTGCGGAACGGGGACATCATCGTGAAGGTCGAGTCGAGCGAGGTGGAGTCGCTCGCGGACGTCGAGAAGATCCACAAGGAGACGGTGGCGAACCTCTCAGGCAAGCCGCGCATCGTGTTCACGGTGATGCGGGCTGGCCTGACGCGCCAGGTCGTTCTCGACATGCAGCGCGACTATTCCAAGGAATAACGGGCGCGCGAAGCGCTCGAGCGTGACGGCGAGCCATGGCCTGCTCGCGCGTCGGTGGTCCTGGGATGGGGGACTGTTTCCGACACGCAAGGAGAACGCACATGCTTCGCAGATTCCTGATGGGAGCGACCATCGTCGCGGCGCTCGTTCGTCCGCCGATGGCGCTGGGCGCGGACGACGACAAGCCCAAGCCCGAGCAGATCGCGGCGATCGCCGACAGGCTCGCGCCCTCGCTGGTGCGGGTGGAGATCGTGGCCAAGTACGACAAGGGGGAGGCGCCCAGCGCCGGCAGCGACCGCTGGGGCGACTACTTCCGCGCCGTGCAGGCGGGCGCGGGGGAGAACTCGGTGTTCGCCCCTGAGGACAACTGGGAGCAGTGCATCAAGGAGGAGCGGCCCAGCGAGCGCGGCGGGTATCTCGTCTCTCCGACCCGGGTGTACACGTTCGATCCGGGGCTGCACCCGCGCTTCATCAAGAGCATCACCGTGCGGTTCGGCAACGAGAGCGTTTCGGCGAAGCCCGCGGCGTACTCGAAGGACCGGGGCGGGTGCTTCCTCGAGCTCGAGCATCCCCTCGCGGGCGCGACGCCGCTGACGTTCGATGCGACGAAGGAAGGGCCGTACCTGACGTTCTCGTACGGCAAGAACAACGCGATGTGGATGACGCGGATCGGGGGGATGCGCGGCGGGCTGATCGTCGGGTCCGATGGCCGCAAGATCGCCGCGAGCCCCGGGCTCGCGCTGGTCACCGACAAGCTGGGCACGCCCGTCGGCCTGCCGGGCGCGACCGACCTTCCCATCAACGGGGACTGGAAGGGAAGCCCGGACAAGTGGCCGCTGGTGAGCGCCGACGATCTTGACCGGATCGACGGGCGCGTCGAGTCGGAGAGCGCTCGGCAGATCGTGCGCGTTCGGATGAACTTCCGCTCGCCGCGGAACGAGGGGCAGAACAACCCGTACGACTACATGTCGCGCATGCGCGGCGGGACCGAGGACGCCGAGATCACCAACACCGAGTGGAACGGCATCGGCGTGGTGATGGACAACAAGACGCTGCTGGTGCTGGCGAACTTCAAGGCCAAGACGACGGCCCGCCTGGAGCGCATCCGCGCGTACATGCCCGACGGCAAGGAGGTCGCGGCCAAGTTCGACGGCACGCTGAAGGACTGGGGCGGCATCGTCGCGCGGTTCGAGCAGCCGCCTCCGCAGGCCGCGCGGCTGAGCGGCGCGCCGATCACCTCGCACGAGGACAAGCTGCTGGTGTGCGCGCAGGTCGCCGTCCGCGGCGAGACGCGAACGGCCTACTTCGTGCGTGAGCACATCAACGCGTTCTACACCGGCTTCCAGGGCAAGACCTACCCCCGGGTGGCGGCGCAGAGCGGCGAGGGCGCCATGCGATTCAATCCGTACGGCGGCGGCGGCGAGGGGTCCTCGTATCGTCACTTCCTGTACACGCTGGACGGCGAGCTGGTGTGCCTGCCGATCGACCGGCGTGAGAAGGTGACCGTGCAGCAGGACCAGTACTCGTATTACAACGCGATGATGGGCCAGGGCTCGATGGTGCCCGTGGCGCTGCTGGCCGAGACCCTGAGCCAGGGCCAGAGCGCGTACGACGTGGACAACTGCCCGGTCTCGGAGAGCGAGGAGAACCGGATCGCGTGGATCGGCGCCGAGCTCCAGGGCATGACGCCCGACCTGGCGCGGGCCAACAACTGCATCGAGCAGACCAACAACGGCACGTCGGGCGGCATCGTTACCTACCTGTACGAAGACTCTCCGGCGACCAAGGCCGGGCTGAAGATCGGCGACATCCTCCTGCGCCTGCACATCGAGGGGCAGCCCAAGCCGCTCGAGGTGAGCGTCGACGACCATGGCATGGGCGGGATGATGGACCAGTTCTGGCAGTACCTCGATCGCATGCCCGACGAGTACATGGACCGCATGCCCAAGCCCTGGGGCTCGGTGGAGAACTCGCTCACCCGGGCGCTCACGGAGATCGGCTTCGGCACGAACTTCACCGCCGACGTGCTCCGAGACGGCAAGGTCGAGAACGTGGCCATGAAGGTGACGCAGGGCCCGGCGTACTACGACTCCGCGGCCAGGTTCAAGTCCGAGGAGATGGGCGTCACCGTGCGCGACATCACCTACGAGGTCCGCCGGTACTTCCAGATGAAGCCGGATGAGAGCGGCGTGATCATCTCCAAGATCGAGCGCGGCTCGCGCGCCTCGGTCGCGGGCCTCAAGCCCATGGAGACCATCCGCAGCGTGAACGACAAGCCCATCACCTCCGTCAAGGAGTTCGAGAACGCGATCAAGGCGGGCGGTGAGTTCAAGCTCGCGATCAAGCGGATGACGCAGGGGCGCACCGTGAAGGTCAAGTGCGAGCCGGCTGGCACCGGGCCGTCCAAGTCCGAGGGCGCAAAGAAGGGCGGCGACATGGACCAGAACGACGATCCGGGGGGGAATCCGTGATCGATCGGTGGTGAATGACTCCCAACGCCCGGCGCGAGTGCGCCGGGCGTTTTCGTCTGGTCGCATCCGGGGTGGGCCGATCCGCCAACGATCCGGCATGAGCCAGGAACTGTGGAACGCCGTTGACGACTACTTCAACGCCATGCTCGTCCGCCCGGATTCGGTGCTGGATGAGGCACTGGCGGCCAGTGCCGCCGCGGGATTGCCGCCGATCGCTGTTTCGGCGAGCCAGGGGAAGCTCCTGCACGTGATGGCGAGGATGGTCGGAGCGGGGCGCATCCTCGAGCTTGGCACGCTCGCGGGGTACAGCACGATCTGGCTCGGCCGCGCCCTGCGGGCCGAGGGCCGGCTGGTGACGATCGAGGCGGACCCGAATCACGCGGCCGTCGCGAGGGCGAACATCGCGCGGGCGGGCCTGGTTTCGCGTGTGGACCTGCGCGTGGGAAGGGCGCTGGAGGTCCTGCCGACGCTCGCGGGCGAGGAGCCGTTCGACCTGGTCTTCATCGACGCCGACAAGGCGAACATCCCCGCGTACTTCGCGTGGTCGCTGGATCACACGCGGCGCGGCGGGGTCATCATCGTGGACAACGTGGTGCGCGACGGCGAGGTGATCCAGGCCGAGAGCGAGGATCCGAGCGTGCGGGGCGTGCGGACGTTCATGGAGATGGTGCGGAACGAGCGGCGTGTGACGGCGACGGCCGTCCAGACGGTCGGCTCGAAGGGGTACGACGGGTTCGCGATCGCGATGGTGGTCTGAGGTAGTGGCTCGGGAGGCACGGTGAGCGGCCCTCGCGATCGTCCGCGGCGGGCCGGAGGACTCCGCCTCATTGTGCGGGCCTGGGGATGTGCTGATCCACGAGGATCGGGTTTCCATCCGGGTCGATGAGCATGAAGTAGGCCGGGCCGGTCGAGGATTCATCCGCGGCCACCGCCGGGATCAGGCCCTTTTCCTTGATCTGCTTCTGGAGATCGCGGACATCCTCGAACTTCGGGAGGGGTTTGGCGTCGCGGTCCCAGCCGGGGTTGAACGTGAGCGTGTTCTTGTCGAACATGCCCTGGAACAGACCGATCGTCGCGGTGCCGTTCTGCAGGATGATCCAGTTCTTCGCGGGCTGGCCCATCCTGGCGCGGAAGCCGAGTTTCTCGTAGAACGCACGCGAGGCGGCGATGTCCTTCACGTTCAGGCTGACGGAGAAGTTGCCGAGTTGCATCGTCTGCTCCGCGGGAACCTGGATGGCCTTGGCGTCCGCCTCCTGCGGTTTGCTCGTGTGTGCGGCGCACCCGGCAAGCAGGCAGGCGAGCGTGCAGATGCAGAGTCGGTTCACGGGGGCCTCCAATCGGTGGTTGTGTCCGTGGTCGGGGATCGGGGGTCCAGTCTACCACGATCCGCGGCTACCGTGTGGGCATGCTCGGCAGAATCATCTGCGCCGTGTCGCTTCTCGCCTGGTTCGCGGCTCTGCCCGCGGAAGGTCAGAACTTGGCGAAGCCGGAGCCGCCCGCATCGTTTCTGGAACGGGCGGGCGCGGTGACGGCTTCGATCCAAGCGACGTTCTACAACGAAAAGACCGGCCTGTACGCCCGCTCCACGGAGAATCGCGATCCCGAGTTCATGTGGGGCAACGGCGTGGTGTTTTCAATGCTCGTCGCCGCGGCGAGGCACGATCCCGCGACCTATCGGCCGGTGCTCGATCGCTTCTTTGCCGCGATGGATCGGTACTGGGACGCCAAGGCCCGCATCCCGGGATATGAGCCCGCGCCCACCGCGGGCAACGGCCACGACAAGTACTACGACGACAACGAGTGGATGGTGATCACGTTCGCCGAGGCGTACGACGTGACGCGCGATGCGCGATACCTCGATCGGGCGGAGAAGACCCTCGCGTTCGCGCTGAGCGGATGGGACGATGCGCTCGGCGGGGGCATCTGGTGGCACGAGAAGCACAAGGGCGACAGCAAGAACACGTGCGCGAACGGGCCGGGCGCGGTGGCGTGCCTTCGCGTTGCGCGGCACCGACGGGCGGCGGAGAACATCGCCTTTGCGCGGAAGATCGTCGCGTGGACGAACAAGCACCTTCGGGACGCCGATGGATTCTTCTTCGACAATGTGCGGGTGACCGATGGCCGCGTGGCTCGGGTGAAGTTGACGTACAACACGGGGCTGATGCTCCGGGCGAATCTCGGGCTGTACCGGGCGACGGGCGAGGAGGAGTATCTGGCGGACGCCAAACGGATCGGCGCGGCGTGCGAGCACTTTGTGGACAAGAAAACGGGCGTGTATCGCGACGCGATCAGATTCTCGCACCTGCTGGTGGAGGCCGATCTGGAACTGGCCCGCACGACCGGGGACGAGGCCATTCTGGCCCGGGCGCGCCGGAACGGCGAGGCGCTGTGGGCGCGCTGGCAGAGCAACCCGCCAAAGGAGCTCATCGAGCAGGCCGCGATCGCCCGGACGCTCTGGTTGCTCGCCGATGCGGAGACGGATGCGGGTCGGGCGTTCTGGGCGGCGGAGGATTCGGCGAACGCCGCGGCGGGAACAGCGCACGACAAGTGACCGACCCGGTGCGGAAGCGTCAGACCGCGCGGCCACCGCCCCAGCCGGGGAGGCGGCTGGCTTGCTTCACCCATACGGCGATCTGCTTCTCGTCGAGATCGTCCTCGTGGATGTCGATCCAGCGGGCGTCCTTTCCCGTGCCCCCGGGCGGCACGGGGTCCAGCAATGTGCCCCGAAAGAAGCTCACCTTGACGTACTTCGCGAACACGTGGAACGCGAGGAACCAGTCGGCTCTTCCCGCTGACCCGTAAAAGGGCGAGTTCCACTTCACGGCCTTGCGGACGTCCGGCACGGTGCGCTCGATGAGCGCATCGAGGCGGCGCCCGATGTCGCGCTTCCAACCCGGCATGGCCTCGATGTACGCCCGCACGGGCGCATCGCCGTCGGCCTTGGCAATCCGCGGATTGCCGCCGGCGAGCAGGACCGGCCTCATGGCGTTCGCGCGGTGCGCACCCGGCGATGCTGCTCGTGACCTGCCCGCGGGCGACGCTCGCCTGGGGCCATCGGCGTTCATCGCCGCGGCGGCACGAACGAGGGCCCGGAACGCCCGCTCGTCGATGCGGTCACCCTCGCGGAGATCGATCGCACGCCGCGCGTTGCCCCCGAGACTGGCGTTGAACAGGCCCGCCGGGTCCGGAAGGGAGGCGCCCTTGGCGAAAGTCAGTTTCACGACGCCCTTGTAGGTCTCCCCGGTGCAGATGATCCCGTGGTGCGACCATACGGGCACGCCGCGCATCGCGTTGGACGGCTTGCGCCACTTGATCTCCTCGACCGCCTCGGGAACGGCTTTGTGGATGAGCGAACGGATGCGGGCGAGCGTCTCGACTCGCCAATCGCCCGCCGCACCGCCGGCCGGGATGGCGTCGTCCGTCGGGCGCTTCAAACTCTTCCGATTGGTCTTGGCGGTCCTGATCGTCGCGTGCATCATGTGCCGTTTCCGCCCACCCCGGCAAGACGGTATATCGGCGGACGACCGAGTCATCGCACGCATGCCTATGTGCTCGATCGCGGTCAGCGGCCTGAAAGCACGGGCGACCGCATCGCAAAGAAAAAGCCCTTCGATGAGCTCATCGAAGGGCCTTACTCTGAACAAAGTCGGGGTGACAGTACACCAATAGAACTTTTCTTGGAGGGCGTTAGGGTCTGGGAGCCCGGGATACGCCGTCTGCTGAGCGCCAAAGCGGTTTTGAAGGGTTGAAGGACCAGCAAGGCCGAAAGTCGCAAGCGCCCGGCACATCCGCTCTCCGGTTCTGTCATTCCTCGAACAGCTCAGCGAAGAGTTCCTGAACCTTCCGCTTCGCATCAGCAAGGACCACCTTACCCGCAGCCGTGGCTCGGTAGCTCCGGCGGATCGATCGGCCTAGCTTGCGCTCCTTTGAGACGAGATAGCCCTTGAGCTGCATGCGGTGGAGCATGGGATAGATCGTTCCGGGGCTGAGGTCATAGCCGTGCCGTTGGAGTTCATTGATGATTCCCAACCCGAACACTTCGTCCTCCGCCGCGTGGTGCAGAATGTGAAGTCGGATTAGCCCGGCATAGAGGTCCTGATTCTTCATCCGATCAAGCTCCGACTTCTCGTCTCGGGAGACCCCGTCACAAGGTCCCCAAGCGAGATCGTACCGCAGCCATTCCTATCGACGAGTCGCGCCCCCAGCCGCAGTTTGACCGCAGTCGGACGGGGCCTTACGCTATCGAAGTTCGATAACGCCGTTCCGCAGGGGTTGCCCAACCCTCCCACCCAAGGAGCATCCCGATGACCATCGATCCTGGCCACACCCGTCGTGGCTTCCTCCATGCCTCGCTCGTAACGGGGACGGGTCTCGTGGTTGCCGGCTGTGCGTCTTCTGGAACTCCCCACAGCGAAGGCGTTGACCGCCCTGCGGAGCCCGCAGGTGACGAGGGCGTTGTCCCCGCCGAGGATTTGATGCGCGAGCACGGCGTGCTCAACCGAGTGCTCTTGGTCTACGAAGAGTGCGCCCGGCGGATCGACGCGAAGCAGGA
>DASZWV010000209.1:0-4114 GCA_035546115.1 Phycisphaerales bacterium | reverse complement strand
TCGTGATCCCCGCGGCCTCGATCGCCACATCCGTGCCCGTGCCGAGGATCCGTCTCAGGGTGAATCTCCTTGTAGTTCCCGAAGCAGGAGCATCAGACCTGCGCGCTTCCGAGCCCCGTGCCCGAGATCGTGAAGGTGAAGAAACGGTTGAATGGATCGTTCGTGTAGATGCTCACCACGGCGGTGTGCACGCCCGCGCTCTCCGGGTCGAACGAGACCTTGAAGAACGTCGAGACCCCCGGCCCGCTCAGCTCCGACGGCGTGTAGGTGACCGTGAAGGCCGACGCGTCGGCCCCTTGGATCTCCACGCGCGGCGTCCCGAGCAACTGAAGAGTCCCGGTCGTCGACGTGTTCGTGATCGTGAAGATCCGCTGGATGCGGGCCGTGCCCGCGACGGTCATCGCCCCGAAGATCGTGCCGCTCTGCGCATCGGGCGTGCTGTCGCCGTTGGCGATCACGCCGCCCGTCGGTCCCCGCACCGTCATGCGCCCCAGCCGGATGCCGTTGCCCTGGATGTTGAAGCTGAACGCCGAAACCGTGTCCGTCGAAGCGAACGAGACCGTGGCGTAGCGGAACCCATCCGCGGCCGGATCGAACCGCAGCGCGATGTAGTCGTTCCCACCCGGCTGGATCACCTGCGCCGGCCCGTGCACGAGCACGAACTCGTTCGCGTTCGCGCCCGTCACGTTCACGAACCCCCGGTTGCCCGGGGCGAGCGTCAGCGGATGGCTCGTGTTGTTGAAGATCCGGAAGACGCGGATCTTCGTCTGCCCGTCCACGTCGATGCCGCCGTAGTTCGAGCCGTCGTAGGTGTGGGGCCGCGTGTCGCCGTACGGAATCTCCACGCCCTTGCCCCGCAGGACGATCTGGTTGATCCCCCCGAGCCGCCCGGCGTCCACCAGCCCCATGTTGAACCGGAACGCCTGCGGGCTCTGATCGGAGAACGTGATCGTCGCCGCGTAGTCCACGTGCACCACCCCGATGCCGCGAACCAGCCACGACGTCTCGTAGATCGTTCCCGACCCCGTCCACCCCGTCGAGCCGTTCTCCGTCACGTTCGCCGCCAGCGAGATCTTCAGGGCCTCGAAGGTGCCCACCGCGGTCGAGATGGTCTCCAGCCCCGCCACCGTCATGTCGCCGGTGAACTGCCCGGTCCACGACCTCCCCAGCGGGATCGACGTCCCCGCAAAGCTGTCGGTGATATGGATCACCGCACCGTCGTCCACCGTCGGCGTGAGGTACGCGGCCCCCGCGCCGAAGAAGGTGCGCGACGCCATGTGCGGAGAGCTGGTGTCCTCGCGATACAGCTTGAGCGCCCCGAGCCCGTACGCGTAGAAGCGCGTGTCCACCGCGATCGGATCGCCGCCCCCATCCGGAGAGAAGATCGTCTGCACCTTCGCGGTGCCGATCCCGAGTATCGACGGCCCCGGGTACACGGTCGTCGCGGCGGTTGCGGGGAGGCCGTTCACGGTTCCCGAATACGACCAGGTGTTCGCCGCGCCCGAGAGCGGAAAGAACGCCTCGGCGACGTGCGAGGAGAGCACCTCTCGTCTCTCCAACTCCTCGCAGAGCGGACCTTCCGGGCGATGCAAACGATTTGGTGTTGACAAACGGGCGAGTGACATGGTGCCTCCTTGGTGCCTGCGACCACCGGGAATGCACACACGTTGGGGCAAGGCCCTCAAGCGCCGGTGAGGACCGAATGAGGGCGTCTTACCGCAGAATCGACCGGTTCGGCAAGGGGACAAGTCCCCGGGGATGGGAGAATCGCCGGGGCCGCCGCGCGAGTCGTTCGAGAGCACTCAGTGTCGACGCCGGCGGCAGCGCTCCTCGCGCCGCGCGGTGACGGGCCCCCTCGGGAGCGTCCCCTGCCCAGTAAGGAAGGCCAATCCGACGACTCGATTCAAGGAACCCTGCGAGAGAGAGAAAACGACACAGCGCTACGTGAACGCGCTGCGTCGTCGTGTGTGGTCAGTGTTGCTGCCCGCTGCCGCCGGCATTCTGCCTGTTGCTCGACCGGCCCTGCGCGGCCTCGTTTGTCGAGTCGCACCCGCATCCGGAGTCGCCGCCAGCCTCCTTGCTGGGGCGCGTGCTCTGCGAAGAATAACCGGCGTTCTCCGAGTCCCGGTTGTCGCGCCCGGCTGTCAGCCCGCCCTGCGCCTGCTTCTCCTGGGCCTGGCCCCGTCCCTTGTCCTTCGCGTGTGGATCCCGGTTCATTTGTCACTCCTCTGGCAATCTCGCAAAACGGCAACCTTGTCACCCCGACATTTCGAGGCTGTCCTCGAAGAATGAGCAAGGCGTGAAAGCTCTGTGAAACTGCTGGCCACAACCCGTCCTGGGTTTATCCGCGCGTCGCCGGTCCGCCCCGTCGCACGAGCCCGACCAGCAGCGAGACGACGAACAACACAAGGAAGATGAAGAACAGGATCTTGGCGATCGCCGCGGCCCCCGCCGCGATGCCGCCGAACCCGAAGAGCGCCGCCACCAACGCGATCACGAAAAAAATCAGTGCCCAGTAAAGCATGGCGATACCTCCTGCAATCGTGGACTCGCGAATGTTCCTGTTGCTCTCTCTGCGATGGCCGGCCGGGAACCCGGTGATCGATGTCTAAATCATGACTCACTCCACCGATTCGCCGCCGCTCATCCTGGGGGCTGCCGCCCCCGTCCCCTCCTCAGGCGACCGCCGGGCCCGGGCCGCCGCCGTCTGCCCGGCAACCCGCTGCCGGCGGGCCGACTTCGACAGGCTCGCCATCGCGGCGCGGAGCGTCCCGCTAACCTCCCGCTTCGGCCGGTTGATCGAATGGCTGATCGCGCCGATCGTCTGCGGCTGTCCCCCGTGCAACCCGAACCGCATCTCCACGATCGCGCGCTCGAACGGCGAGAGATGCGACAGAAGTCGCGCCACCCGGGCCCGCAGCTCCGGCTCCACGACCATCGGGGGGCTCGCCTTTCGATCCGGCTCCGTCGTCCGCACGATCCCCACCGTCCGCGGCTGTTCCAGAGACGTCGGCCTGCAGAACGTGCCCCGACGGTCGCGGCACGCCGCCACCCGCTCATTGCTCCACCGCAGCGCCTCGACCATCTCCGCGTCCGTCGGCGAGCGTCCCGTCAGCGCGTAGAACCGCTTCAGGGCCCGCTCGTACGTCGAGAGATCCCGACGCTCCGATCCGCTCAGGCGGCCGCGGGGCGTGCTGGCCGCGAAGGCGGTGCTGATTCCCTGCCGGATCCAGTACGCCGCGTACGTGCTGAACCGCGAACCACACTCCGGGTTGAAGCCGTCGACCGCCCGCACGAGACCGAGGTTGCCCTCCGCGATCAGTTCCTCCAGCGGCACTCCGCCGTCGCGATAGCGGCTGGCGATCGCGACCACGAGCCCCAGGTTCGCCGTAATGAGCCTCTCCCGCGCCGCCGCGTCGGCCCGCGAGCGCCAGGCCCGCGCGAACTCCGCCTCCTCCGACGCCGTGAGCCTGCGCCCGCGATCTTTCGTTGACGGCTCGACCCGCGCCAAATCGCTCTGCTCGATGGTGTCGACCGCCGCGGTTGTGGTGGTAAACATGTCCATCTCCTTTCGAAACATCAGGACCGTCCGGTAACACTTGCACTGTTCCCGACGGTGCTGACCCCCCGCTGAGTTGTCCGTGAATGTGATTTCAGCCCGAACGGACCGCTGCCTCACGCAACTCGCGTGAACAAAACGCAAGCGGACGGTGAGGCTGTGGGTGCACGGCCCGGAGAGAGAGTCAATCGAAGAATCCCTGCCGGCGTGACGCCGCCCTGACGCTCCGAGTGTGCACGTCGTACGGACCACACGATGCGCCCGCCGCGATGCCAGAGCGTCTCACGCAACAACATAGCTGTCCAAGTGCCCGCGCTGCTCGCGGGAGAGCGTGTTGGTCGTGTCGCCTGCCGCGAGAACGAGGGCGCACGGCGCCGCACAAGGTGCGGTCGGACTTGGTTCGCTATGGCGCACGCTCTTGAATCTGGCACGAGTCTGAGATCTGCATCGAGCCCGCGAACAGGGTGGGCGGCTTGCGATTGTTCTCGAACTGGTGCGCGGTTCCGCTCGCAAATCTTCGCTCAGTGTGGTACGGTCGGGGAGTTCGTTAGGTCC
>DASZWV010000208.1:0-3586 GCA_035546115.1 Phycisphaerales bacterium | reverse complement strand
ATGTCGCAGGCCGCGAGGCTCGTGGCCCGGCCGACGTCGGCGGCGAGCGCGTCTCGCTGCCGCGCGAACGACTCCAGCCATTCCGTGCGTTTCGCGTCGACATCCCTTCGCGCCGCGTCGAGCAGGGCCTGCCGCTCACTCTCGGCTCTCGCCCGTGCCTCCCCTATCATGCGATCGCGAGATGCTTCGAGCTCGGCGTGCCGATGCTTGAGTGCTTCTTCGTGCTCGGCCGCCTGCGTGTACTTGTCCGCGGCCTCACGCAGGCTGTCCTGGATCTTCTTCTCGCGCGCCTCAACCGCCCGGCGGATCGGGCCATACAGGAACTTCCTCATCAGCACCACGAGGATGAGGAAGTTGACGGCCTGGGCGACGACGGTGAACCAGTCGATGGGCACGAGCTATTTCCCCGGGGCCCCAGCGCTGATCGCGTGGTTCCAGAATGGGTTGCTGAAGATCAGGATCATGGCCACAACGAGGCAGTAGATCGCCGTCGATTCGATCATCGCGAGCCCGACGAACAGGGTTCGCGTGATCCGGTTGGCCTCGTCGGGCTGCTGCGCGATCGCGCTGAGCGCCGACGCGACCGCCTTGGCCTCTCCGATCGCCGGCATGATCGCCCCGAAACCAGCGGTCACACCGGCCGTCGCGATTGAGACCACGCCGATGATTGTTGAGTTGTCCATCGCAAACCCCTTCTATGAGTGGCGTGCCGTCTCGGCTTCATTTCCGTCATCACCAGCCGCGGCCGATGCAATATACACCGCCGCCAGCACGGCGAAGATGTACGCCTGCACGAGCCCCGTCAACAGGCCCAGAGCCTCCATCACGATCGGGAACACCAGCGGCGCGATCGCCACGAGAATCCCGACGATCTTGCCGCCGCTCATGATGTTTCCGAACAGGCGCACCGCAAGCGACAGCGTTCGCGAGAGCTCGCCGATCACGTGGAATGGAAGCATGAGCGGGGTCGGCCGTATGTAGCTGCGAAGATATCCGCCCAGCCCTCGCTCGAGCACGCCGAAGACCGGGACGGCCAGGAACACGGTCAGCGCGAGGGCCGCCGTCGTGGAGAGCGATCCCGTCGGGGGCTCGTAGCCGGGGATGATCATGAGCGTGTTGGATACGGCGATGAACAGGAAGATGGTTCCGACAAACGCGAGGTACCGGTCGGTGTTCCGCGGCATGATCTGCCGCAGCTGATCCCGCATGCCGACGACGACGATCTCAAGGAGCAGTTGCCAACGCGTCGGCCGCGCCTCGTGCGATAACCCGCGGGTGGCGAGCCACGCCAGCAGCGTCATCAGCGCCATGAGTGCCCACGTGAAGACGATCGTGGCATTGAGCACGATCGGGCCGTGATCCCAGAACACGATCTGGTCGGGCGTGAGGCGCGTGTTCACGGCTTCGGCTCCCTTTCCCCCTCTCCCCCGTGCGATCCGTGATGCGAGCGAGCCAGCGCCCGGACTGTCACCAGCCGGCCAACAATCAGTCCGCCGATGCCGGCGATCAAGCGCGGCAGAAGGCCCTGAGCCATGAGCAGGAGCAGCAGGAGCGGAACCAGCGTCCGCGCCAGCAGACTCACCGGCACAAGCACGCCCGGGAACTTCGCGTGCGTGACATGGCGCGACGTGACCCAAAGGCCCCAGGCGTTCAGCACGCCGAGCCCCAGCCCCGCCGCCCCCGAGACCAACATCATGGGCAGGTCGCCGATCATTCGTCGTCGCGCCCCTCCCGCTCGATGGCCCGCTGCTCGCGCTTCACCCAGTACCAGGCGTTGAGGCACCCGATCCCGACGCCCGCGAGCAGCAGGGCGAGCGTCCACGAGAACCCCGGGCGCGGCGACACACGATCCAGCCACACGCCCAATGCCACGCCGATCAGCGTGGGGACGGCCACCGACCAGCCGATGAGCCCGAACATCCCGAACCCGACCCACATCTGGTTCTCCGCCTTGCGCCGGGCCCGCGCCTTGCGCTCGGCCTTCCGCGCAACCGCCTCGGTGATGGTCCGGGGTGAGGCCTCGGGGATGGGGGGAGGAGGAGCCATGCGCGTGTGCTAGCGACGCTGGGACACATCCAGCTTGGCAAACCATCGTAGGAACTGGGACTCGATGCGCTCGACCGCGGCCCGCGCCTTGCGTTCGCGTGCATCCACGGCGCGATACCGCTCCTCCACGATCTCCCGAAGCCGCGCCAAGTCCGCCCCCCCACCGCCCCGTTCACCCCCCGCTGCATCCCGCACCGCCACCGTCACATCGTGCCCGGCCTTCACGAGCACCCCGGCATCGGTCGCAAGGAACCGCTCCTCGCCCGCCGCCCCGCCTCCCTCCCTCGCCGGGACATAGGAAAGAACCCCCGGGACAAGCGCCGCCACGAAGTCGATATGCCGCGGTTCGAGCCCGAACGAGCCGTTGGTTGACTCGGCCACGACCTTCTCG
The DNA here is from genome assembly GCA_035546115.1 of Phycisphaerales bacterium. Lineage (GTDB taxonomy): Bacteria > Planctomycetota > Phycisphaerae > Phycisphaerales > UBA1924 > UBA4658. Next base: position 1,149 of record DASZWV010000208.1, on the reverse strand, counting down.
ACCTTCACATCGAGCAGCACCCGCGTCGGAAGCAGGACCCTGAGTCTCATGCGGGCTGCGCCTCTTTTGCGGCGTCGGTCCCGCCGGCGGCTGGCTGGGAACGAGTCGCGGCGAGTCCGGTCGATGCAGCTTGGCTGGGGCCCGCGTTGTTCCTCGCCTCCTTGATGGTCCCGATCATGTACAGCGCCGATTCCGGCAACTTGGCGAACTCGTCGCCCAGGATGCGCTCGCACCCATCCAGCGCATCGTCGAGGGCGACCTCGCGGCCCTCTCTCCCCGTGAACTGTTCCGTGGTATAGAACGGCTGCGTCAGGAATCGCTCCAGCCGACGGGCTCGGGAGACCGTCCTGCGGTCCTGCTCCGACAACTCTTCGATCCCCAGCATCGCGATGAGGTCCTTGAGCTCCTCGTACTCGGCGAGCGTTGCCCTGACCTGCTGCGCGATCCGGTAGTGGCGATCGCCGACCACCGTGGGCGTCAGCAGTTTCGAGCCGGATTGGAGCGGATCGACCGGCGGGTACAGACCCTCGCTGGCCCGCTTGCGAGAGAGCACGACGGAGGCGCACAGGTGCGAGAACGTGTGCACCGCGGCCGGGTCGGTGAAGTCGTCCGCGGGCACGTACACGGCCTGCACCGACGTGATCGCCCCGCTGGCGGTTGAGCAGACCCGCTCCTCGAGCGCCGCCAGGTCGGTGGCCAGCGTCGGCTGGTATCCCAGGCGCGACGGCAGTCGCCCGAGCAGGCCCGACACCTCGGCCCCGGCCTGTATGAAGCGGAAGATGTTGTCCACCAGGAACAGCACGTCCTCGTGGGCGTCATCGCGGAAGTACTCGGCCATGGTCAGCGCGGCCAAGCCCACGCGAAACCTCGCCCCGGGCGGCTCGTTCATCTGCCCGTAGACGAGCACGGTCCGGTCGAGCACGCCGGCCTCGCGGATCTGGCGGTAGAGTTCCTCACCCTCGCGGCAGCGCTCGCCGATGCCGCAGAAGACGCTGACGCCCTTTTGCTGCTTGATGACGTTGTGGATCAACTCCGTGATGAGCACGGTCTTGCCCACGCCGGCGCCGCCGAAGAGCCCGGCCTTGCCGCCGCGCTCCAGGGGGACGAGCACGTCGATGGCCTTGATGCCGGTGTGGAAGACCCTGTTCG
>DASZWV010000207.1:0-2128 GCA_035546115.1 Phycisphaerales bacterium | reverse complement strand
CTCCGCACGAATTCGTGGGCGCGACAACTGCGATTCTTGCGGGTTTTTGTATACTCGCGGGAATGCAGGACCGCTCGTCCAAGCCGTTCCAAGCGGCCACCACGGATGCGACCGTGCTGATCAGCGCTGCCGCGGCGGGTGACCGGGAAGCGGCCCAGCGCCTCCTGCCCCTGCTGTATGGGCAGTTGCGCGCGATCGCGCGTCAGCGGATGGCCGCTCAGAATCCCGGGCACACGCTCCAGGCGACGGCGCTGGTCCACGAGGCGTACATCCGATTGCTGGGCGCGGGCGCGGGGTTCGCGGACCGGGCGCACTTCTTTCGGGCCGCGGCGGAGGCGATGCGGCACCTGCTGGTGGACCACGCGCGAGCGCGGGGGCGCATCAAGCGGGGCGGCGGGGTCAGGAAGGTGCCTCTGGACATGCTGGATCTGGCCGCGGATGCGGATGAGGAGGAAATCGTGGCCCTGAACGCGGCCCTAGAGCGTTTAGGGAAGGCGGACGCCGAGGTCGCGGAGGTGGTCCGGCTGCGGTTCTTTGCGGGCCTGAGCGTGGAGGAGACCGCGGAGGTCGTGGGAACCTCGCCGAGCACGGTCAAGCGCGACTGGGCGTTCGCGCGGGCGTTTCTACACCGGGAGCTGCGGCGGGAGGTGTGAGCAAGGCGACAACACCGATGACCGAACCCGATTGGAAGCGAGCCAAGGTGATCTTCGGGGAGGCGGTCGCGCTTGCCGCGGGCGAGCGGGGGGTGTTCCTGGACGAGGCCTGCGGGGGAGACGCGGCCTTGCGCGGCCTGGTGGAGGAACTGCTCTCGTCGCATGAGTCCGTCGGGGACTACATGGGCGCTCCGACGGGCGATGCCAATGGGGCGGCCGGGCGAGGGGCCGGGCCGGAACGAATCGGGGAGAAGATCGGGCCGTACACGCTGGTGCGGGTGATCGGGGAGGGCGGGTTCGGGGTGGTGTACGAGGCGCAGCAGGATGAGCCGCTGAGCCGGCGGGTGGCGATCAAGGTCATCAAGCTTGGGATGGACACGCGCCAGGTGATCGCCCGCTTCGAGCAGGAGCGCCGGGCCTTGGCGGTGATGGATCACCCGAGCATCGCGAGGGTGTTTGACGCGGGGGCGACGGCGAGCGGGCGGCCGTATTTCGTGATGGAGCTCATCGAGGGCGTGCCGATCACGCGGTACTGCGATGAGCAGCGGTTGACGCCGCGGGAGCGGCTGGAACTGTTCATCCCCGTGTGCCAGGCCGTGCAGCATGCCCACACGAAGGGAATCATCCACCGGGACATCAAGCCCTCGAACGTGCTCGTGACCGTGCAGGACGGAAAGGCCGTGCCGAAGGTGATCGACTTCGGGGTAGCAAAGGCGACGGCGCAGGGGAGCGAGGAGCGGACGGCGTTCACCGACCTGCGCCAGTTCATCGGCACGCCCGAGTACATGAGCCCGGAGCAGGCGGGGATGGGCGACCGGGCAGACGGGGGCGGCGTGGACATCGATACGCGCAGCGATGTGTACTCGCTCGGCGTGCTGCTGTACGAGCTGCTCGTCGGGGCGACGCCGTTTGACGCCAGGCAGCTGCGCTCCGCGGCCTTCGCCGAGATGCAGCGGATCATCCGCGAGGTGGACCCGCCCAAGCCCAGCACGCGTCTCTCGACGCTCGAGACGCTGGCGAGCGTGGCCGCGTGCCGACAGGTCGAGCCCCGTCGGATGGGAGCGCTGGTGCGCGGCGACCTGGACTGGATCGTGATGAAGTGCCTGGAGAAGGACCGGGCGCGGCGGTACGAGACGGCCAACGGGCTGGCGGCGGATGTACAGCGGCATCTGAACGGGGAGGCGGTGGTGGCGGCGCCGCCGAGCCGATCTTACCGTATGCGAAGATTTGTATCTCGGCATCGGACCCGCGTGGCCGCGGTCGCGCTCCTGACGGTGGCGCTGCTGCTGGGGCTGACCGGGACAGCATGGGCTGCCCGGGTAGCCAGGCAGGAGCGTGATCGTGCCCTAGCCGCGGAACGGGAGGCCAACCAGCGCGCGGTCGATTCCAAGCTGATCTCAGACTTTGCGACACAGATGTTCGGAAACGTCCCTGAAGAACTGGGTCGCCAACTCGACCAGGAAATAGTGAGCCAA